>NZ_JAAHHU010000450.1:0-3444 GCF_010672095.1 Moorena sp. SIO3I6
CTTTAATGAGATGCACGAGGTTAGTTGGGTTACAAAGGCAGCCATAATTTTTGACTTCAAAGGTTTGTAATTATAACCGACTGCTCCACTATTGTCAACACAGCAGGAAGTACGAGAAAAGCGCTGCATCCCTATTCCCGTTTTCCATCGATGATCGGCAAGGTAATTTTAACAGTGCTACCCTTACCCTCTCCAGGACTGACGAGGGTAATACTACCTCCCATCATTTCCATTAAATTCCGGGAAATAGCTAGACCAAGCCCTGTTCCACCACATTGACGGGTGGTCGAGCCATCAACCATCACAAAGGGACGAAATAGTTTTTTCTGTTGACTGAGATCAATACCAATACCTGTATCCTTAACAATAATCACAACCTGTGAATGAGAAGTTAGATCAGAAGCCTTGGCAAAACTTCTGTTGTTCTGAGACAGGGGTAGCGGTTCAATTCGGGTCTTAATGGTAATGCTGCCATTGTCTGTAAATTTGGTGGCGTTACCAACTACATTAATTAGAACCTGCTTGAGCTTAGCTGGATCAGCAGGAACGATAATCCCCTGATGCAAATCGCTGGTATGAAACTCAAGACCTTTCTGCTGAATGGGAATAGTCTGTAAATTTATGACTTCATCAAGCAACTCCCACAGGTAAATCGGCTCAATTTTTACCGATAATTTACCAGCTTCAATCTTCGCCATATCTAGAACGTCATTAATGATTTCCAGCAGATGCATGGCAGCATGATCAGCCCTTTGTAAAAAATCGATTTCTTCTTCGCGGTTGTCACAGAAACCATCCCGTATTAGTCGCAAACAACCAATGATGGCGTTCAGGGGAGTTCTCAGTTCATGGGAGGTATTCGCCAGGAATTCATTCTTGAACTTATTAGCAGTTTGGGCTTCTTTCCAAGTAGCTTCGAGTTCTTCTGCCCAATGTTTCATGCGTTCAATCATCCCACCGAAAGCTTCCGACAATTGGTTAACTTCCCTAATTTTGAAGTTTTGGGGTATACGATCGTAGGGTAGGAACTGAGATTGATTTAGAGCGTAGTCTCTGAGTTGTTCGAGAGGACGAGCTAATTCCCGAGCAACATACATCGTTGCCAACAGGGTTGCCCCAATCAAGCCACAGGTGAAGATTAGCAGAACGTGCTGAATCTCTTTGAGACCAGCCAAAGCAATATCAACCGGGGTAACCGCTAAGATCGCCCACTTTTGACCTAGCTCAGCAGTAATCGGACTTGGAATTGAGGTATACCCAGCGGTTAATTCCACGTTGTTTTTAATCCAGTACGACGGTTCAGCAACATCTTGTTCCTGTGCGATCGCTTTTCCGAAAACCCTTTTGAGTCCCTCTTGTTCTTCTTCCCGATTGATCTTGTCTGTGATCTTCTGTGCCACTGGCTCTTGATAGTGATGAGTCAAAACTTGCCCTTCTTGGTTAATCACTACCGGATAGCTCGACAATATCTGCCGTTGTGAGGCTGGTGTCTGTAGCAGAGCTGACTGGATGATCAGGGCAAACTGGAGTTGACCTGATCGGTTATAGACTGGGGCACTCAGGACTAGTTTGAGTTTACTGGTGGACTTGGGGGGATAGAGTTGGCTAGTTAAAGTTGTTGAGGGGTTTCTTGAGGGGTGTTTAGGCAGTAGTATGGTTACCTCAACCTGAGAACGGTTAGCGAATGATTGACTTTGCTGCACCGAGGATACAAAAGTCGGTCGGTTAGTTAGCAATTGGTTAGCACAGGTACTTGCGGCGATTGCTTTGCTCTGTAGCTCCATCAACTGTACACAATCGATCTGATGTGGTAACAGTTGAGCCAATTGTTCTACAAATTTTTGATAGGCGGTTGGGGATTCCGACTTTAGGGCTACAGCTTCACTGGCACTCACCAAGTTGGCTTTGAGGGCAGCAATTGACTCTTGAATGCTCTGTGCATGGAGTACAGCACTTTCCGTCAGATTTTGGCGAGCACTGTCCAACAGCAATGAGCGTGCCTTTGTGTAAGTCACATACACTCCTGCTAGTAAGACTGGCACACTTAGCAGCAGAAGGCGCGAAAGTAGAATGCGACGAAAGGAGGATAGACCTAGCTTAACCATAATTCGTCTGATATTGATGGCTCAGAACAACCCAACCGCACGATAATGGGGTTTGTTTACAATTACTCACTACAACCTTGGTACTCAGATTGATATCTTTATTCCCTCTATTTAGTTTATGGAAACTTACTGAAATAAATCCAGTTAATTTGAGTAATTTTTCTCTGCCATTCTCAACTAGGGTTGTGTCCATTTAACGTCAGATGGAAGGACAAAGGCATAGATGCATACCTTGGAGGATTCGAGTAGATCTACCAAGGTTTTCCCTGACTATCAAGACCTTCAGGGTTTGAAGTCCGTGACTAGATGTGTTATAGAAAAGATTTGCTAACCTTTCTAGCCCATCTGGAAAACCAAGTGGCTCTCGCTGATGGGGTCTTGTTTGGTGCAGGTACTTTGCGTGCCTATAGTGTGAAGTTAGTTTAACTTAAACTAAGAGATGGGATATCTGGTCATATCTCCTCTGATAACCCCCTCGACTAATTAAATAAAACTTGAAGTTAAATACTTGAAGTTAACGGAAAAAACGTTAAGGCTCAAGGTAAGAAACATTCCAGTTTCTCAGTAATTGATCCCAGGAATTGTTTCAGACTTGCTGACTTGCTGACTTGCTGACTTGGCCTTGGCCTATTGGCCACGCGGGGCGCGTTTGGCCACGCTACGCGAATAAACTTGCATACTAGCAGAATTGCTGACTTTACCAATCTCAAGTTCCTCTAATCCTAGATTACCCCAATGGTTCAACAACCCAAGCTTGACTATTCCGTTATCTGGGTCAACCGCATGGCAGATATTCCCCAATCCGCTTGGGATGACCTTGCCCAACCCCTAAAAACCCCTTTTCTGGAGTGGGACTGGTTGAATAATATTGAAACATCTGGTAGTGCTACTGCTAAAACGGGTTGGTTGCCCAATCACTTAACGGTATGGCGAGATAGACAGCTGATCGCGGCTGCACCTATGTATGTCAAAGGTCACAGTTACGGAGAGTTTGTCTTTGACCAACAGTGGGCGGATTTATCCTATCGCTTGGGCATTTCCTACTATCCGAAGTTGTTGGGGATGACACCATTTACCCCAGCGGTAGGCTATCGGTTTTTGATGGCACCGGGAGAAGATGAAGATGAGCTGACACAGATAATGGTCAGTGCTATCGATCATTTTTGCGATCGCAATCATCTGTCTGGTTGTCACTTCCTCTTTGTTGACCCGGATTGGCGACCAGTAATTGAACGCAATGGTTTTAAGGGCTGGCTACATCACAGCTATATTTGGCAAAACCAAGGCTTTAGTAGTTTTGAGGATTACCTAAAGGTCTTTAATGCCAATCAACGCCGCA
>NZ_JAAHHU010000451.1:0-3436 GCF_010672095.1 Moorena sp. SIO3I6
TTCAGGGTTAACTCCTTTCTATTTTACTACTGTAATGGTATTCAAAACAACTTTGTTGATTAGTTTTTTTACTGATACAAAGTATTACCAATCAGTAGTTTAACAGAACCTATTCTGAAAATCACTTTCTTAGTGTAACATTTTGTTAAGCTGTTCAGCCTCTATGTTCTGACGGGGTAACGAAACAGGGTCAAATGCTTGCTATGAAAAGCTTGTATAATTTTGTGGTAAAAACAGGTAAGTCTTTGATTACCAGAAAACCTAACTGTTAACAAATTGCTCCATATTATACCAACTAAAAAGTAAATTTACTTTAGCCGAATATATTTTTTTTCTTAAAAATTTGGGCTATTCAGGCTTTGCGGTGATAAGGCAAGCTTATATCACGTAATTCCACCAGTTCCAGCCACGTTTATTTTCTAGATGGTGCTTTTTGATACTTTTTTAACCACAGGTACGGAAGAGCCCAAATTTGCTTCTTCCGTACCTGTTATGCTAAACTAAGCAGGTGCAAAAAATTAATTGCACATTTAATGAAACTCAAACCCTTGCAATGTAAGGGTTACAGAGATCCAGAGTAGGTAATTAATTGGTAGTGATAAACATGTAGTGATACAACATTGCCTTTAAGCAGGTGCAAAAAATTAATTGCACATTTTCCAAAACTCAAAGCTTTACACTGTAGCAGTCTTTCCCTCCAGTGGTTCGACAATGTGCTGTGTGTTATACAGATTTTTGGGAAGCTTATAAAAGCGATGCAGCGCGGTCTTGGGGAGGCAGCGCGGTCTTGGGGGTCTCCCCCATGAGCGACTGCCGTGGTTTCCCCCATGAGCGACTGCATCAAGAACAGTAATACGACAAAAGCAATGCAGAGGTGCGACCCGTGGCGAATTTAATTACGGGTCAAAAGCACCATTACGGTCTTGGGGAGGCAGTGCGGTCTTGGGGGTTTCCCCCATGAGCGACTGCCGTGGTTCCCCCACTCGCGTTTTGCATCAAGACAGCGTCATAAACAAGTAGCAAAAAAAACTGGTAAAACTAATCATATTGAAAGATTAAATAATACCTGAAGACAAAGGATTAGTCGTCTGGTAATAAAAACTTTGTCATTTTCCAAAAAATTATAAAATCACTTAGGAACTATGCTGAAATTTTCAGATTTTTGAGCGCTGAGGCGGTTTTTGGCGTTTGTTTATAGTTTGCTCCTATCCCTTTAGTCTAAACTCCAGTAACGCCGAAAATTCAGAAATTGATGGATGATTAATGAAGGACAAATTTTATGAATACTAATAAAAAATTTACCTCTTTGATAGACCTGCTATGTTATAGAGGAACAAATGAACCGAACCAAAAAGCTTATACCTTTATTTCTAATGGAAAAACAGAGACAGCCAGCTTGACTTATGGAGAATTGGAAAAGCGGTCACGAGCAATCGCAGCTCAGCTTCAGGAGATGGGGGTAACCAGGGGGGAACGAGCATTGCTGCTCTATTCACAGCCTCTAGATTTCATTTGTGCTTTCTTTGGATGTTTATATGCAGGAGTCATTGCTATTCCGGCTCCTCCACCTGATGCAATTCGATTGAAGCGAACTCTGCCTCGACTTCAAGCTTGTGTTAAAGATGCCCAAGTTTCTCTAGTGCTGACTACATCTCAAATTTCTTCTCAGTTCCCAAGTGAATGGCAAAAAGACTTTGGGTATAATAATATGTTGTTATGGTTGTTTACTGAGGAGATATCAGAGCAACTAGCAAACCAATGGCAAGAATTAAAAATTAATCTAGATGCCATAGCTTATTTACAATATACTTCTGGTTCTACATCTACGCCGAAAGGAGTTGTAGTGACCCATAACAATGTAATGCACCATTCTGCCTATATCAAGCAAGCATGGAACTACACTTCAGATAGTATTGCTGCCACTTGGATGCCTTACTTCCATGATTATGGTTTGATTGATGGACTTATACAGCCTATTTATTCTGGTATTACTTGTTACGTAATGTCACCATTGACATTTGTTAGAAGACCGACCTGCTGGCTAGAGGTTATTTCTAAGTATAAGGTAACCCATAGCCAAAGTCCAAACTTTGGCTATGACTACTGTGTTCGTCAAGTTACATCAGAACAATTAACTAATTTAGATCTTAGGAGTTGGAAAACAGCTAGTAATGGAGCAGAGCCAATTCGTAAAGACACTATAGAAAAATTTATTAAAACATTTGAACCTTGTGGGTTCCGTGCCACAGCTTTTTTTCCAGCTTATGGTCTTGCAGAAGCAACTTTGTTAGTTGCTACCAAGTCTCATAATGATGTGCCTGAAATTGCATCAATTGCTGCATCAGCACTAGAGAAAAATCAGATTGTTGAGTGCGATGGGAATCAAAAGGGAACTCGATATGTGGTTAGTTGTGGTTTCCCGATTTGTGGAATAAAAGTAATTATCGTCAATCTCAATACTTTAACTAGGTGTGCGTCAGATGAAGTTGGCGAAATTTGGGTATCAGATTTAAGTGTTGCTCAAGGTTATTGGAATAGACCAGAAGAAACAAAGCATACATTTGAGGCATATCTAGCAGATACTGGTGAAGGTCCATTTCTACGTACTGGTGACTTGGGGTTCATCAAGAATGGTCAGCTGTTTGTCACTGGGCGCTTGAAGGATGTAATCATCATTCGAGGTCAAAATCATTATCCTCAGGATATTGAATTTACGGTTGAACAGAGCCACCCAGCACTGCGTAAAAATTCTGAGGCAGCATTTGGGGTTGAGGTAGATGGCGAAGAGAAATTAGTCGTTGTTCAGGAGGTGGAGCGAAGTTGGCTGCGAAAACTGGATTTCGATGAAGTAAATGGAGATATTCGTCAGGCTTTGATGGAGCAACACGAACTACAGGTTTATGCAATAGCATTGATCCAACCAGGTAGCATTCCTAAAACTTCAAGTGGCAAGATAATGCGTCAAGCTTGTCGGATTAAGTTTCTAGAGGGAACTTTGGAAGTTATAAATTCGGGTGGTGGTAATCCAGAACACTTAAGAAGACTAACTGTTATGAGTGTTATGAGGGCAACTCCAAAAAATGGGGCGCATCTGGGGTAGGGACCAGGGCAAACGCATCTAAAATTAAATTGACAAGTAAGCAAAAATATGGTAAATAAACATCTGGTTAAGTTGAGCACCAAATATGAGGCTGGCAAAATCATCGTCTCTATCTAGCCTTAGTTGCTGAATTTCGGTATTGATTGGTTTTTTATTTTGCCTTCAACCTTCAACCTTCAACCTTAAACCTTCAACTTTAAACCTTCAAACTTCTGGACTTGGTGATGAATCACTAGATTTGACATCCAACCAAGCTCGGATTTCTTCAACTAACCAATTCAATTCAGCTTCTGGTAATTGTTCGCCAAAGATGTAAGTTTGGGATTTTTGACCAAA
>NZ_JAAHHU010000452.1:0-3428 GCF_010672095.1 Moorena sp. SIO3I6
GCCTTGCTACCCCGTTACGAGAAACAGGAGCAGTCTGTTTGGGTAGGAGTTTTTTCTTGGGCATGGTTTCATCTCCATAGAATTAAACTTTCTGTGGTTTAGCTTATTGAGTTGGCTGTGCCTGTGTCAATAGGTTTTTTCATAAGTTTTGTTACGTGGGGAGTGGGGAGATGGGGAGATGGGGAGATGGGGTGATGGGGAGATGGGGAGATGGGGAGATGGGGAGATAGGGAGATAGGGATAATCGTAGGGTGGGCAGTGGCTAGCAACGGAATTAGCCAGAGCCGTGAATATATCATCAGCCACTGCCCACCAGCCAGAGCTTTTTTTTGTAGTCTATCTGTAAACCATGCTTCAGATGCGAGTCACGCGATCGCGTTCTACTTCTAGGCTAACTGTAGTATCTGTGGAATCGGTAACTCTTTATTAACTTGGCTATAGGCTTACAAATATAGGCGATGGCGGCCTAAAAAAGTAGTATTCCTCGATGGTAACTCTTTCCCCGACTCCCGATTCCCGACTCCCTCGGTGCGCTTGACCCGTAATTAAATTCGCCACGGGTCGCACCGCTCCCGACTCCCGGGGTTAGTCGAAAAACCAATTTTCCTTCAAAACTTCTGCTAAAGATGCGGGAGGGTCTTCTGGGAAAAAAGCAATCGGTTTATCCATTAAACTTCCCATCACTTTCTTGGCATCTAGGTAAGTGTTGGCAAAGATTTCAGACAAATAAGGCTTTAAGCTAGGACTATCTAACAATTCATCTCGAATCTGTTGACGAAATGTTGTAATTTCGGCTTTCCATTTATTAGCGTTGTATGCTCTTTCAGATTCCCAATACTTAAGTTTAAGTAAATGTTCCCAAAGTCGAATTAAGAGATTTTTAACTGCTCTCCTGTTCTGTTTTACTATACTTTCCAATTCATCCAATAAATTTTCCCAATCAACATGGGTAAAATCTCCCGATCGCAGTTGTTTTATAGTTGCCTCTAGCCAAAGCTGATAATCGTGATCGTATAACCTTGAGGTATTTGGCGCTGTTGATATTTTCATGAGCTTTAAGAGCCGCAATTAAATTAATGGATGAAAGGGATTTTGCTGCCAGATTTTGGTAAGCTTTTCGTGCTTGCTCCTTAACTGAGGTGGGAAGTATGGCGTAAGTTCGCCAAAAATCAGGTTAGGTGCGCTCTTACCATTAAGAATTAAATTCGCCACGGGTCGCACCTGTCGTAAAGGATTTCATTAAGCTCCTTAACTTGATTGGTAGCAATATCTGCTTCTGCTCGCTTCATCAGGCTGTCTAGCTTTCCAGAGCTTAGGTCAGATTCTAGCTGCTGGTCCCACTTATGATCTAAATCATCTAAATATTTCTGTAAGCGGGCTGCCAGCTCTCGAATCTCGCTGTTTGGTAATTGTCGAATAGCTGTTTCAATTTGATCAAGGGTTAACATAAACTAGTTTAGTATTTACATTGATACTATATTAGTATAGCGGTTTTCAATGTGGTGAGGTACAAAGTCCTAGGTGTTCCCAGATCCGCTGTTACCTGTTCCCTTTGCTATCAAAATACTATTACGTAAACGAACGAGTAAACTTGTGATGGAAAATAAAGTAATCGATGTGAGTGGTCTAAGTCCAAAACAGATTGCTATCATTACAGAAATTGTTGAAACTTTTAAGTTAGTTGCTCAACAAAAAGGGTAATCGGGAGTCGGGAATCGGGAATCGGGAGTCGGGGAGATGGGGAGATGGGGAGATGGGGTGATGGGGAGTTTGATTAGAATGTGTAGTGTGAGCTTTGGTATCAATAATACTCTTAGCTTTAATCGCTAAACGGGTATCACCTAGTAAATACCAAAGAAAAGCATGAGTATCGAGAAGAGCTTTCATATTACATATATTCCGCCAAATCTTATAATGGTTCATCAAAATCATCTGACATAATGATTTGAACTGCCCAACTCCCATAACCGTGAGCCGTTTCTATCTTTTCGTGATCAGATTGTGTATTATTTAGATAGTTTTCTCGTAAATAGTCTGCATAATGCAATAGTTCCGTCTTGAGATGTTCAGGCAGACTAATAACGACTTTCCATAAGGCTAACTCAGTATTCATAACGTTTATTTTAACCAGTAACGTAGGGAGTCGGGAATCGGGAATCGGGAATCGGGAGATTAATCGTAGGGTGGGCAGTGGCAAGCAAGGGAATTGGCAACCAAGGGTGAAGAGCTGATCAGCCACTGCCCACCAAGGGGCGCGGAAGTATTATTTTTAGTCTATCTGTAAAGCATTGGTAGATGCGATCGCTTCCACTCAAGAATCCTAGGGTGGGCAGTGGCAAGCCAGGGAATTGGCAACCAAGGGTGAAGAGCTGATCAGCCACGGCCCACCAAGGGGCGCGGAAGTATTATTTTTAGTCTATCTGTCCAGGATTGGCAAATGCGATCGCTTCCACTCAAGAATCCTAGGGTGGGCAGTGGCAAGCCAGGGAATTGGTAAACAGCCGTGAATATATGATCAGCCACGGCCCACCAAGGGGCGCGGAAGTATTGTTTTTAGTCTATCTGTCCAGGATTGGCAAATGCGATCGCTTCCACTCAAGAATCCTAGGGTGGGCAGTGGCAAGCCAGGGAATTGGCAACCAAGGGTGAAGAGCTGATCAGCCACGGCCCACCAAGGGGCGCGGAAGTATTATTTTACTCTATTTTTTACTCTATCTGTAAACCATGCTTCAGACGCGATGAAGCGTTTCGGCAAAGCCGACGCTACGCGAACGCAAAGCGTGGCCTACGGCCTCAGCTTCCGCGCTTATGCGATCGCTTCCATTTTCAGGATCCATCTCAATTAAAGCTGTTTGACCCAATGGGTGGAACCGGCATCTTATTGTGGAACAGGCATCTTGCCTGTTTCCTGCCTTGGAAGCTGCATCTTGCCGGTTATCAATTATTCGCGGCAGGAAAGATACCCACCCCACTAATATTCATGCCTTCCCTCATCTAAAGGCTTCTGCCAAAGAAAGATATAAACCCAAAAAGAAGCCTGCTCCACAATGCCACTGGGGCAGCAAGCTTCTCGACCGTCAGCCCTCCGTTTCGAGTGCCACTCAACCTTCTGGCAGGACTTCTGCCCGCCAAGCACGCCCCCCGTGCCAGGTAACCGAAAACGAGTTAGTAGCACAGGTAGCTCGGAAATAAATCCCGCGCAAATCGTGCGCCATCCGAGAGCAAAAAGGGGTTTTGACGTTTTGATCAGATCGTTGTATATTAAGGGGACTACTCCGCGTCGTCCCCTGCAAAAGGAATTAAATAGCCATTAGAAATCTGGGCCACACAGTACTGGGAGAGAGACTCGGAGACTGACTCCTCATTTTGCCTTGCCACCCCGTTACGAGAAACAGGAGCAGTCTGCTTGGGGGTAAGTTTTTTCTTGA
>NZ_JAAHHU010000453.1:0-3427 GCF_010672095.1 Moorena sp. SIO3I6
TAAATTACTCTGATAGAATCCTCAGATATTGGTACGGTAGGAGTTGGGGAAGCCACCCTACCAACACTACAAATTACATTTAAACTTTTAGGTCTTTCGGAATTTGACTGGATGACCAGATGTAATGCTTCCTTTAAACTAGGGATTAAATTTGTAAATTGGTCTGGCTCCTCTAAACCAGACGTATTTTGGCATCCTTTTGGTGAACTAAAAAGTAGTCCAAATCTGGGAATCCCTATATCTCAGTATTGGTTAAAAAATCACTTCCAGGGAAATACCGCAGCTTTTGATGAAAGTTGTTTTGAACATATTAATTTATGTGCGGCTCAAAAATCGCCAAAATCCTATGACAGTCCAGAATATTCTGGGAATATAGAGTATGCTTATCACCTTGATGCTGGAAAACTAGCGACTTATTTAAAACAGAGAGCAAAATCAGCAGGAGTTAGACACATTGTTGATAACGTTTTAGATGTTGCTTTAGACAGTAGGGGATTTATTAGCCACTTAATCACAGAAAATCATGGCAATCAGACGGCTGAATTTTTTATTGATTGTTCCGGTTTTAGAGGACTATTGATTAATAAAGCGCTTCAAGAACCATTTATTTCTTATGCTGATTCATTATTTTGTGATCGAGCTATTGCTATATCCATTCCCTACGAAAAAGATGATAGGTATAATTCCAAAAATGGAGGAATTAACCCTTATTCCACAGCAACTGCTTTAAGTTCAGGATGGGCTTGGAATGTTCCTTTAGTAGAAAGAAGCGGTAATGGATATGTATATTCAAGTTCTTTTATTTCTCAAGACGATGCTGAGACTGAATTCAGAAAGCACTTAGGGCAAAAAGCCAATGATCAACCCGCAAAACATATCAAAACCAGGGTCGGAAGAACGAGAAATACTTGGGCCAAAAATTGTGTTAGCATTGGCTTGTCTGGTGGATTTATTGAACCGTTGGAATCCACCGGTATTTATTTAGTTGAACTGGGTTTAGAAGCCTTAATCCGTAATTTTCCAGATAAAACTTTCTCTCCTTTGTTGATTAACAACTATAATAGTATCATGCGGGAAATGTATGAGGAGATCAGGGATTTTATTGTGATGCACTATTGCTTAACTAAAAGAGAAGATACGCCGTTTTGGCGAACCAATAAATATCACCAATTTATTCCGGATTCCCTCAAAGCAAAATTAGAGCTATGGAAGATAATGTGGCCAATTTATCATGGAAATATTGGTCATTTATTCCCGGATTATTCCTATGTTTGTATTTTAGCTGGTATGGAAAATTTTCCTGTGCAAAGTTTGCCACTTTTAGATTATAAAGATCACCCAGAGGAAGAGCAAATTCTTTTAAGAATTAAACGTCGCTCTGAGCAGCTAAGAGAAATACTACCCGACCATCATGAGTATCTGCAACAGATGTCTTTAAAGCATTTCCAAGCTTCGTTGCAAAGCCTACTTTCTCATTCATCCCAACCTATGTCCTCTAATTTAAGCACAATAGTTCGTTAATATGTTAACCTTAACCCAAAATACAAAGCCCCCAACCCAGAAACGTGTCCGTACTCCTACCCTCATACAGATGGAAGCAGTAGAGTGTGGTGCAGCATCATTAGGCATTATTTTGGGTTATTATCACCGCTTTGTTCCCTTACCTGAATTAAGAAAAGTGTGTGGCGTATCACGGGATGGGAGTAAAGCTTCTAATGTACTTAAAGCAGCAAGAACCTATGGTTTGACTGCTAAAGGGTTTAAAAAGTCATTGGAACACGTAAAAACTTTAAATCCGCCCTTTATCATATTATGGGAGTTTTGCCATTTTTTGGTCGTAGAAGGGTTTGGTAGAAATTGTGTTTACCTCAATGATCCAGCCACGGGTCCCCGTAAAATATCTTTAGAAGAATTTAGCCAAGGTTACACTGGGGTAGTTCTAGTGATGGAACCTGGTTCAGAGTTTCAAAAAGAAGGTAAAAAAACAAGTATAATTTCTTCTCTAAATAATCGCTTTAAAACATCTCAAAACTCAATTTTATTCTCTCTATTAGTAGGATTAATCCTAACCTTTCCTCGGTTGATAGTCCCTATCTTTAGCCAAGTATTTGTCGATAAAATTTTAATTGAAGATTATCACTACTGGCTGAGACCGATGTTATTGGCAATGGTGATTACTGCAATTGTTCAGGGACTTCTTGCCCGTCTGCAATTAAAAGTATTACGCCGACTTTTAGTCAAACTTTCTGTTAGTATGTCAGGACAATTTGTTTGGCATATTTTACGCTTACCTGTGGGATTTTATGCTCAACGGTTTTCCGGTGAAATCAGCGATCGCGCTCAACTCAATGATCGCGTAGCAGACGTAATTTCTGGCCGTCTAGCCACCACTGTTATTGATGTGATCATGATGGGGCTTTATGCCCTATTAATGTTTACGTATGACGCACTCTTAACCACGATAACGATTCTATTTGCCAGCTTTAATTTTATAGCCCTTCAATACTTATCTCGTAATCGGACAGATGCCAATATTAGTTTAGCCCAAGAATATGGAAAAGTAGCTGGTACAGCGATTGGTGGCATTCAATCAATTGAAACCATTAAAGCGTCTGGACTCGAATCAGATCTGTTTACTCGATTTGCCGGTTATTATACTAAAGCCTTAAACGCTCAACAAAAATTAGGGGTACAAACACAAATTCTCAATGCACTTCCTAATCTGTTAACCGCCTTAGCTACTGCCTCTATTTTGCTAATCGGAGGCTTACGGGTCATCAAAGGAGAACTAACCATTGGAATGCTAATTGCCTATCAACTTTTAACCAGTAGCTTTCTCAAACCCATCAATGAACTGATTAATTTTGGGAGTACCTTACAAGAATTAGAAGCTGATATTAATCGTCTTGATGATGTACTACAAAATCCAATTGATGAAGAAGCCACTCGTCAGACCCATCAGTTTGCTCGTCCCATCAATAATGATCCTCTAACTTCCGATTCATTTAAATTACAGGGTCATGTAGAATTTCGTAACATCAGTTTTGGGTATTCTCGCTTAGAATCTTCCCTGATTGAAGACTTTAATTTAATTATCAAACCGGGGCAAAGAATTGCTTTAGTCGGTACTAGTGGTTCAGGAAAATCAACCATTGCTAAATTAGCCTGTGGATTATATGTCCCTTGGGAGGGGGAAATCCTCTTTGATGGTATTCCTCGTAGTCAAATTCCTCGTGCTGTTCTTGCCAATTCCTTAGCAATGGTTGAACAGGATATTTTCCTTTTTGCTGGTACAATTCGAGAGAATTTAACCCTTTGGGATACCACCATTCCCGAATTAGACTTAGTTAAATCTGCCACTGATGCAGCAATTCATGAATCAATCCTTTTTCAGCCAAAAGGATATGATGCTCAACTAAGTGAAGGA
>NZ_JAAHHU010000454.1:0-3419 GCF_010672095.1 Moorena sp. SIO3I6
TATTAACATATTCATCAGGAGTTTTTTGCTGTTGATATTGAATTAATTCTTTAAAAAGTTTACCTTTATTTCCTTTTAACATCATGTAAGACTGATGTAATAAGTCTGAAATACCTTCTCCTGTAAAACAATTAACTCCAATAATAACAGGCTGAGAATGTTGTCCTAAAACTTTATGATGAACTTTTGAAATTTGGGTAGCTGTGTCTTGAATATTTGCTTCTTTGGCAAAATAGCTCACCCCTGTTTGCTTGTTAACAAACATATTAAAAACGTAAATAACATTTTGGTGAAATTTTAGTAAATCTCTTAAATATTGGCGGTCGCCTCTCGTAAATAGTTTTTCTGGTGCTATGAGATAATAAATTAAATCTGGCTGAAATTCTAGATTTACAAATTCTGATATACTGAGATTTTCTTCTTGAGGAGCAGAACAATTTTCTCGATATCTTGCTAAAGTAAGGTCTTCTACAATGGGACAATCCTCAATTTGATTAATTCCTAAAGCAACTCGATTATAATTTTCTAAGAGTTCATCACTACAAACACCAGGAGTATCAAAACATTTTAAACCAATAGGAAACTCAATTAGATTAATTTCCTTAGTACAATCTTGATGACCTGTAGACAAGAAGTAATCACTACCAAGCAAACGATTACTTAATGTCGTTTTACCTGCTCCTGTTCTACCTGTAAAAAATAAGTTAATATTATCAATATTTCTAGGATAATTGCCGAGCTTTTCAATGATAAACTTGGCACGAATTTTAGCAATGGATGGAGGCTTAAGTTGGAAATACATAGTTTTTTGTTCCTAACATGTGCTTAAAGAATAGTTTTTAAATCTAGAGCAGGGAATAGTTATGATTTCCCCACTCTGTTACAAGGTTCTAGAGTTAGAATAAAATCCTTTCTAAAATTTTGCTAATTTCTTCTTCATTCTCGCTAACAGCAAAGGAGTTAATCGCTTCCTTATATGGCAATAATATTGCTTGAGTTTCTCGACGCCCTACTTCTACTATTGCCTGAAAATCAGTTTGGAAATTTTGCTTTCCATTAGCACTTTCAATGCCTAAGCCAATAGCTAACAAGTTTTCAACAACAGGATAACCACCTTGTAAATATTTTTTGCCTATCTCTTGTTCTTGTTGTATTACTTCTGGGACTTTTTCTAAAACTTTTTTCTTAACTTCTTTCATGCCCATAAATTTATTCTCAGTAGTTGTGATAGTTTTAACTACGGGTTTAATCACATCTTCACTAACAGTAACTTGTTTTTTCTGTTTCTTTCCACCCATTCCAGCAGCACCAAATATACTAGCACCAAGAACAGGTAGAAATGCTAATCCGCCGGTTGCTAAACCAGCTCCTATTGCCGCCATTGTACCACTCGCCATTTCACCAAAGGCAGCAGCACTTGCACCTGCTAATTGACCAAGATCAATGCCACCAGCCATACCAGCAAGATCAGCCCCACCAGCCATACCACCAGGAGAACCTTCCCCATCAACAAGTTGTTTTCTTGATTCTTGAGATTGTTCATATTCTATAACTTGCTTTTCAACTTCTACGTCTTGAAAATCAGGTACATACTCACTTTTTTCGACTTCCTGGTTGTTATAAACAATCCGATCTACTAAGATTGTTTGCGCTTCTTCTCGTGAAATTTTGGCCTCTTGAGCTAACTGAACAATTGTATCATTCAATTCTTTTGCAGCTTCCAAGGTAGCATCTTCTTCCTGAAAAACTCGAATACCATAATCAGCAACTGCCATATAGGCTTCATTGATTAAGTCTTGATTACCTTGTTTTTCATCTACTTTACGAGTAGCTAAACGACTTGCAATCTGAATTAATGCTTTGCGATAACGGCAACTACGTTCTTGTATAGCAAATTCCTTCAGTTGATCGGGTAAAACTTGTTTAAAGTTACCAATTTTATTATCTGGTAACATTGTAAGCATTAGTTTGGTAATTTGATTAATTCCTGTCCCTTGCTTACAGTCAATTTCAACAATAGGCAAAGATTCATTAGGGTAAAATTCTTGAAAAATTTTAGTTATTTGTTGCCTTGCATCTTCTACACTTGCTTGAGTGGTTATTCTTGTTCCATCATCTGTAAAATGAATATTTAGGGCAAAAATTACTTTATTTTTATCAGTTTGTTTTTTCTGTTTTCTGAGTAAAGCTTTTAAATATTTACGATCTGGTTTCACAAATTGAGTATGAGGAGCAACCACATAAAGAATAATATCAGGTTTACAATTTTCCTGATTTTCGGGGGATTGCCATTGCTCTACTTCTATATCTTCTTTTAAAACTTTTTTAGTAGTAGGATAATCTGAGCAATTCCATAACTCAAATTTATCAACAGGTGTTAATTCCTCATCTTCATCATCAATCTGGGGAAGCATCAAAGCAGCTCGATTAATATTTTCGTATGTGTCGCTACAACCTCCAGCACCAGGAAGATCAAAATACCATAAGTTACTACGCATTTTAAAGAAAACTACCATCCAAGTGCAATCTGTTTTACCTGAACTTTCAAAAACCTCATCATTATTAACATCATTAATAGTATTTGCTAATTTTTTATCAGGATCTATCAAAGTAACTGCTAGTGTAGTTTTACCTGCACCTGTACGTCCAGTAGCATAAAAATTAACAGGTTTTGGAAATAACTCTTTTTCAGATTGTTTTTTTAACCATTCTTCATCTACACGACCACTTAAATCTACTTCTCTGAAATCAAATAGTCGTAAAACATCAGGACGATCTTGAAAGATAAATTGTAGAGTTTGCAATGCTTTGTTAGACATGATAGACGTCTCCTTATTTGGGTTTGATTATTTTTTATGGTAAACAAACCAATCAATATGGTTGAAATTTAGATGTTTTGATGGTTTGAATGATTTATTGAAGCTTAATAGCTTCTTCTTGGCAATTAGCTAGTTGATAGACATTTAGCAAGTTGGTTGAAAATTTAAGATCATCTTTTTGGGCGACCTCCATTACTAAGTTAAAATCAGGTAAAAAGTTGTTAACTTTATTATTACCCCAATAAACTAATGCTTGTTCAGCTTGTTGATTAGCTTCTTTGACTAAACCACACTCCCCTAACATCACCGCCTGATCTAACCGATAAAGACGCTCTTTTTTACCTGTTTCTCTAATGCTTGATGTTGCTCCGCCAACAACCCTATTATTGCTTGCTGCTGTTGCAAAAACAAGCCCAGACATTCCTTCTCTGGGAGGTCGGTTGTGTCGTCGAGAGTGGCCAGCACAGTAATTTCAGTCATATCTGAGTTATAACAGATTCACTTACTTTTGGCAAAGGGACTGCCAACATATATCCTAAACAGGGGGTGCAGGGGTAATTGAGAAGTTACATTTACTGGAGTATCAGAATGGGAAAACAT
>NZ_JAAHHU010000455.1:0-3414 GCF_010672095.1 Moorena sp. SIO3I6
GTCACCAGCAGGTCAACCGGGATCAGACCTCAACTGGGAAATCCGTGGCAGCGGAGATGTTAACGGTGGTGGTGCAGAAGAAATTTTCTGGTACAACACATCCAGCGGAGAAATTGCTGTTTGGGAGATAGATGAAACCGGGTTTCAGAATGCTACGTTTATTACGGATAGCAATAATCAGAAGATGATTATATCACCTAATGATCCCTGGCAATTAGTTGCGGCTGGAGACATGGATGGCGATGGTGACGCAGATGCTATCTGGGAAAATATGGATACCCAAGAGTTTGCCTACTGGAAGCTCGATGGTACTGTTTACCAGGAGGCAGTGCTGATCGATGCCCGACCAGCAGACGGTCCTTGGGAATTCCGTGGTGCCTATGACGCTAACCGAGATGGTATTGATGATTTCTTCTTCCGTAATTCCCAAGGACAAAATGGCCTGTGGATTATCGAGAATAACTCAGTGAGTGAGGAGAATATCTTACCTATCACTCCTTCGGTTTCAGAACTCGACTTCTCCTTCTACGTTTAGGATAGTCAGCAGGTAGCTTTAATTTTTTAATTAGAGTGAATGAAAACCCACCCCTTGAGCGTAAGCAGAAGGGGTGGGTTTTCATTCACTCTAATCTGAGTCTAATATCTCCGACTGCTTAAAGGGTGACAAGGGGAGTAAAGACTAGTCTTGAAGGGGGGTCTAGCCAAAAGATGCAAAAAAGATTAGGGTAGTCTATGACCACCCCAAAAAACCAAAAATGCTACCGACATTATATCAGAAAGTTTTAGAAAAGCATCTCAACGAGAAGCAAAATCTGACAGTTCAACTATTGATATTGATGCTTCAAAGCTTCCGTCAAGTCAAATTATCAACCAAGGCCGCGTGTGTTTCCTCAACCGATCACTTATGAGAGCAGACTAAGGAATTTGCAGAGATTTTTAGTACTGCCGCAATGGAATGTAAAACTGTTGTGGTTTCCCATAGTCAAATATTGGTTGAAACAAGAATATAACGGAGATCGACTGAACCGAGAGCAAAGAAGAAGACGGAAAAAATTAAAATATTCTGAGTCGGGGCAAATCTTGGTAGTGATAGACCGAACTCAATGGAAGGAAAGGAATTTAATGGTGGTAAGTATAATATGGGGTAAACATGCTCTCCCGGTGTACTGGGATTTGATTGGCAAAAAAGGTAGTAGTAATTTATCCTTTCAGAAAAAAGTACTTCAACCGGTTTTGAAGCTGATCAAACCTTATCCGACTATTGTGGTAGGGGATAGGGAATTTCACAGTGCCAAGCTGGGAATGTGGCTGATGCTCAGAAGAGTAGACTTTATTCTCCGTCAGAAAAAGAGTGCTTGTATTCAACAAAATGGCTTAAATTATCAAGCTTTAAAGTCCCTGGGATTTCAACCAGGAGACACTCACTTTATAGAGAATATTACCTGCAATAAAGAGCCGAACTTATCTCCTTTTAACTTGGCAGTTCGTTGGAAACGAAAATACCGTGGCAAAGAACACAAAAACCCTTGGTACTTACTGACAAGCTTACCTAATCTCCAGAAGACTTTAGAAGTTTATCGAGCTAGATGGGGAATTGAAACACTGTTTAAAGACTGTAAGACTGGTGGATACAATTTAGAACAAACTCGGGTTAATTCCACTCGCTTACTAGCCCTTGTTATGCTAATTGCTTTAGCTTATAGTCTCTCTACTTTTGAGGGACATTACTTGCAACAGACTCCCCTGGTTAATTATGTCAGTCGTCTTCATAAAGGAAAGGAATTTTTTGAGCCACACCATAGTAATTTTACCATGGGATTATTGACTTATGCTTGGGTTAATGCCATGACTTTATGGTCAGAACTTGCCCAGAGTCTGATCAGTCTCAAGCCTCATAAATGGCTCTATTTTCAGCGAGGCTTGAAAGCTCTATCCCAACTACAGCAAACATTAGAGCCTTGTTGTCATCCTTAAAGAGTAGTCAGTTAATTAAAATGGCCATAACCCTTCATATATAAGGGTTATTAAAATAGAGGTACCTTGTAGCTATATTGGGTTATCTCCCCCCAGATACTGTTGAGATACCCCCAGTACAAATATCCACAGAGCTAATTGCCAGGCCTTAAGTAGCTGGAAAAAATAAACCTCGCTTCTTGATGCAGTCGCTCATGGGGGAAACCCCCAAGACCGCGCTGCATCGCGGTATTAACTTGTGTAAAGTTGCCAAAAATTCCTCTGTTCCCTGTTCCCTGTTCCCTGTTCCCTATTTCAACAGTTAATTTTACTTTTGTCCGACTACTTATATGCTAGGGGTTTTGTGGATAGGTGATGTCGGTTATATGCCGAGGGTCGATGTACAGGCAGCTGTTTGCTCGGACTCTATCTTGATAGCGATCGCATCGCACCACCCATTTACCTCATTTTCATTCGATCAGAATTTGGAAAAATCTTTAAGTTCCGGTAACCCCAGTTACTTGCCTTAACAATACTATAAAATGTATTATAAACAACGCGAAATAGCTGATAATCTATTGAGGATTTCGGCTCTAATGGTAATATATTTGGTTGGTTTGATACTATTAAAAAACTTTTATCTGTAGTTTTTGATACTAATTTAGATGAGCTTACCCTGAGGAAGTATACGATAGCTCTAGTTGAACAGGTGCGGAGCTGACGTGGGGATACTGTCAAAAAAGGTACCCTTACGGGTACTGTCACAAATCTGATGATTTTTAATACTGGATTTAAGTGAGCCTGCAATCTATTAAACAGATGGGAGCACCTTTAATGACATCATCCTTTGATACGGAAATCGGGATTGCTCTAAGCACGAGCAGTTGGAACGTTGGTGATTTTAGGCTTTTTGAGAGTACACAACCTGATGTCATTCTCTATATGCCCAATCGATCTTTTTTGGTAGTTAATTCAGATAATAAACAATATCAGGCTACCTTAACGGTCTTTCGCAAGTGGGACCAAGGAATCGATTCGGTCAAGGGGGGGGCATTAAGCTTTACAGCAACCTTGATGCCCCAATATGACTTCCTAACCCAAGAGGCTCTCAAGCAAGAGTGGGGAAGGGAAATTCTCAAAAGTGGATATTTTTTGGGAGAAAATCTACAGTTTTTGCCCTTGCCTATTCGTAACATTCAAGTCCAAATCCTGCTAGATCCGTCACTAGGAAAGGTAACTATCCCAGAGGTTGAGGCTACGAGTTCTGTCAGTGCGGGTGAAACCACCTCCTTATTGCTGGACTTGACTGCAAAAGGCGCTCAGAAGTGGGTAGAAAACATTCAGTCCGGGACCCAACTAACCGGGGGACTGATATTCACTTATGAGTATCCTCAAGTGCTACCGCAAGTACAGGCTCAGATTCATGTGAAAGGTAAGAGCATTTTTGCAAACCTCTCTTCA
>NZ_JAAHHU010000456.1:0-3400 GCF_010672095.1 Moorena sp. SIO3I6
CTTATATTAACAATACTTAGCCAAAAATTCCCCGTAACCACCGTATCTCAAATCAACTATAAATCCCGAGTGGGTAAAATTGCTTGGTCTAGTCAAAGGTGTACGTTTTGAGGCAGAATTGCAACAATTGCGGCAAATTTATGTGAACGAGAAAAGTTGGTGGGACGATTTTTGACTAGATACTATATCCTGATTCTATTGAGTCTTTTGTGTTTAACTGGCTGTAATTCTCCTGATAGTGGCCTTTTACAGTCCAATCAAGACAGTACTTTGAAGCTCCTGTACTGGCAAGCACCCACTATCCTCAATCCCCATCTTTCCAATGGTTACAAGGATTCCGAAGCCAGTCGGATTACCCTGGAACCCCTGACGAGTTATGACAAAAATGGGGAGATGGTGCTGTTCTTGGCCGCAGAAGTCCCTACGGTAGAGAATGGTGGAATTGCTGCTGATGGTAAGTCGGTGACTTGGAAACTAAAGCGCAATGTAAAGTGGTCCGATGGCACCCCTTTCACGGCTGATGATGTGGTGTTCACTTATGAATTCATCACCAATCCAGCCGTAGGTTCCACCACTGGTAATACTTATAAAACTATTAAAAGCGTTGAAGCAATCGACGACTACACAGTCAAAGTCAACTTCAAGGATGTTAATCCAGCTTGGTTTTTAGTCTTTTCCGGTAGTGATGGCATGATTTTGCCACGCCATTTATATCAAGATTTCAATGGTGCTAATGCACGACAAGCGCCAGCCAACTTGATGGCAGTAGGAACCGGTCCCTATCAGGTCGTAGAATTTAAGCCAGGGGATACGGTAGTTTATCAGCCAAACCCTAACTTCCGAGAAGGGGATAAACCCTATTTCGAGCGAGTAGAACTAAAAGGTGGTGGTGATGCTACCTCTGCTGCTAGAGCAGTCTTACAAACGGGCGATGGCGATTATGCTTACAATCTGCAAGTGGAAGCACCTGTGTTGAAGCGACTGGAAGCAGGGGGTAAAGGTAAAGTCGTGGCTATCTTTGGGGCGTTGGTAGAACGGATTTTAATCAATCAAACCGACCCCAATCAACAAGCCCCTTCTGGAGAACGTTCTAGTGTCAAATTTCCCCATCCGTTCTTCAAAGACAAGCGAGTGCGTCAGGCGTTTAACCTAGCCCTAGACCGGGAAACCATTGCCCAACAGCTTTATGGAGCAACGGGCAAAGCCACAGGGAATTTCTTAGTGTTACCAGAGCAATATAACTCTCCCAATACTACCTATGAATTTAACCCTAAAAAAGCGGTAACCTTGTTGGATCAAGCAGGCTGGAAAGATACCAATGGTAATGGGATTCGGGATAAAGATGGGGTGGAGATGACCGTGTTGTTTCAGACATCAGTCAATCCCGTGCGCCAGAAGACCCAGGAAATTGTCAAACAGACCCTAGCCTCCATTGGGGTTGGGGTAGAACTCAAGAGTATTGATGCCAGTATTTATTTCTCTGGTGATCCAGCCAACACCGATACTACCCAGCACTTTTATGCTGACCTACAAATGTACACCACAGGCAATGATAGCCCCGACCCTGGTGCCTATCTGAAAACCTATACTTGTGATGAAATTCCCCAGAAAGCTAATCAATGGTCTGGGCAAAATGTCTCTCGCTACTGTAATCCGAAATACGATCAGCTTTGGGAGCAGTCTACAAAAGAGTTAGACCCAGAAAAACGTCGGAAAATCTTTATCCAGATGAATGACTTACTGGTTAAAGATGATGTGGTAGTTTTGCCCATTGTCCATCGGGCTGACGCAGCTGGGTTTAGCAATCAGCTCGAGGGTTATGACTTAACACCATGGGATCGCAATACTTGGAACATTATGGATTGGAAGCGGAAGTGATAGTTATATAGCGTTTGTATCTGGGTTGTAAAGTTATCGATTGCCGAAAAAGGCAAGAGGCAAGAGGCAAAAGGCAACAGGGGCAAGAGCTCCAGAGTTTTATAGGAAAATAAAAAAATATCGTCTCAGTTTACATCTCAAATACAAATGCTATATCAACTCTGCTTGAATAACCATAATTGACGGGAGTGTGGGGATATGGGGAGATGGGGAGATTTTTATGAAGGGTAATTATCATGACATGAGATTAGTACTCATTGCTTATTAGTTAATTAACAAGATTCAAGATTTAAGATTCAAAATTAAATTAACTATAGCATTTTCCATAGTTATGAGGTAGACAATATTTTTCCCCGATTCCCGATTCCCGATTCCCGATTCCCGATTCCCGATTCCCGATTCCCGATTCCCGATTCCCGATTCCCTGTTCCCTACCAAATTGAAAACCGCTATCATAAATTTCAATGACGCGATACCTAATTAATCGTCTTTTAGTCTCTATTCCTACCTTGATTGCTATCAGTATCGTAGTATTCGGTATCCTGGCCTTAGCACCTGGAGACCCGATGGGGGAATTTGCGACTAATCCTTCGATTACTCCGGAAGTGCGGGAGAATATTCGTCGCTCCCTTGGTTTAGACCAACCCATCCCGATTCGGTATATTAAATGGGCGTGGTCATTTATCCAAGGGGATATGGGATATTCCTTCACTAGCCGTAGTCCTGTTAGTGCCCTAATGCTCCAGCGCTTACCTACTACCTTATGGGTTGTAGGTTCCGCTTATATTTTTGCTGTATTGCTGGCGTTTCCCTTAGGAATAATTTCGGCACTAAAACGTTACTCTATCTTTGATAACATTGTCACCACTCTGGCCTTTCTAGGATTTTCTCTACCAACCTTTTTCACTGGTTTGCTGTTCATTATTATTTTTAGTGTCCAGCTAAATTGGCTACCTTTTATCTACGATAGCACCCTTAAGGTAACAGATTGGAATAGTTTTGTTATCCAATTCAAGCAGTCTATCATGCCCATCGTAGTATTAGGCTTATTTCAAGCAGCAGTATTGATGCGTTTTATTCGTTCATCCATACTCGAACAGCTAAATCAAGACTACGTACGTACTGCTTACGCTAAGGGATTACATCAATTTGTAGTGGTCAATCGCCATATCTTACGGAATGCTCTGATTCCTGTTATTACCTTAGTCGCCCTAGATATTCCTACTGTATTCACTGGTGCTTTAATCACTGAACAAGTATTCCGAGTACCTGGAATTGGTGCCTTGCTGATTGATTCTATCTATCGAAACGATACACCAGTAGTGATGGCCATTACCTTTATCTACGCTATTTTAATTGTAGTCTTCAATCTAGTCGCTGATATCCTTTATGGCATTCTAGATCCGAGAGTTAAGATAATATAGTAGGGAACAGGGAATAGGGAACAGGGAACAGGGAATAGGGAATAGGGAGTAGGGAGTAGGGAGTAGGGAAGAAAAATTATCACAATTCTCTGTCTTGA
>NZ_JAAHHU010000457.1:0-3392 GCF_010672095.1 Moorena sp. SIO3I6
GGAGAGGGGGTTGGTGGGGGGGTGGGGGAGGGGGGAGGTGGGGAGGTGGGGTGATGGGGTGGTGGGGGGATGGGGAGATGGGGAGATGGGGAGATGGGGAGTTTGGTGTTATTGTTGCTAATCCCGATTCCCTGTTCCCTGTTCCCTGTTCCCTGTTCCCTACTCCCTACTCCCTAGCTAGTTAATTGCCATTGCTCCCCTATGTATTCCATGATTACTAAATTTAACTGTACGTTAAAGTCTACTAACTCATAGTTTTTTAGCTTAACTCTGATCAGCTCTTTTTCGATAAACTGATAGCTTTCTTTAGGTTTAGTACGTTCCTCCCGCCAGGTTCCTAACTGAACCACCTTTGTCCCTGTGCTTGGAGCTTGGCTGAGAGCTTGTTTGAGGGTAATCTTATTGCTGGAAAAATCAACAGTGTCAATTTCTCGATTTTCTGGATTGCTATGAGTAGAAATGATCCCAACCGTATCTCCCGCTGCCAATCCCGTTACTTGATTCACCTTGAACTCAAGGTTGGAGTACACTTCGGTAATCTCAAAACTAAGGGGACGGACAACCATTGTTCCCAGTCCATAAGCTTTATTTAAAGCTGAAGACAAGGTCAATTGTTTTAGTCCTTGCTCAATACTACTAATCGTATAGTATTCCTGATCACTACTGCTGGGGTCGAGTTGAATAGTATCCCCTAGATTAAAACCGGTGGTGTCTTTAACCGTAATCTGAGTCTGGGATCTTGAGCTTGCCTGAGTTAAAACAGTAGTGGTTAGATCAATGGTTAGCTCATGAGTATGAACCATGACATCCTCGACATAGTCCACTCCAGGGATGCGATCGAGTAATTGATATAGCTCCGAAACGTAAATACTCCTACCAAAAGGCCAACCCTGACCATCCCAATAAGACTGGGAATTAACTGGGTGGAAGAAAGCTTGGGCCTCCTGGTTTGCCTGGTCTTTAACCTGCTGGGCATTGCCCCCTGCAACTAGATAGAGTCGCGCCCAAACTCGCAAGGGTAGGTAGTCTGGGGTAACTACGTGATGGCGTACAGTCAGCAACCGCCGTTCATCCAAGAAAGACCATAAGCCTTGCAACAGTGAAGCAGTGATATTGGGTTTATACCAACTGGCTCCTTGGATAGTGCCATGATTTTGGTTAGGAGTCTTATTATTAGCAATAATACCAGAGCCTTCATCCAAATCCCAGCAACCAACTAATCCCTTTTCTGTACCTTTAAGAAAGTTATTTATCTCCTGTTTAATATCTGCCTGCAAGCGGACTTCCCCCCAAACCCGCAATTGAGTAATTATGCCTTGGAAATAATGGCTTTGGTTACCTCGACAGCCAAGATAAAGGGATGAATCATTAATAGTATTACCTGAGGTGATATCGTCAGTAAAGCCTTCTAATTCGCCATCAATATATAAATAAAGTGTTGAACTATCTTTGACAAAAGCAACGTGATGAAAATTGTCATCATTAATGGCTTTGGTAGAACTAATGGTAGCAAAATTAGTACCATCACTTCTAATTACCTGTAATTTACCCGATTGGTTGTCATATCTAATCCCATAAGGAAAACCCCCAGAACCACTACCTTTTTCTAAGATACTATTATAGGTTTCTTGGGTTCTAGCTTGGACTTTTTCAGGTCTGACCCAAAGTTCAATGGTAAAATTTTGATCCTTAGCTTGATCGTTAGCAAAATTGAGTTGGTCTGAATGAGGGATTTCCAGATAATCATCCTGGCCATCAAAGGAGAGCAAACTGTAGTTATCAGCCAAAGTTTGAGGAACCACCAGCAAGCTAATGTTTCCTGGGGCAGGTTCTTCTCTGGCAGTTGGTTCACTCAAAGCCAGATTCTGCTGAGAAATACATTTAGCCCTAGCGACTACACCAAAAGGACCAAGAGCCTTAGCGGTTGGTGTGTCCTGCCAGTCTTGTAGTACCAGTTGTTCAAAGTCCTCACTACTGACTGCCCGGTAGCGTTGCCGCAAATCCACAATGGTTTGCTGCACTGCTGTCTCCAAATCCCCTTCCAGCTGCCACTCGGAACCATTAAGCAGCTTCAGAAACATTTTTTGGTTTTCATCTGGGATCTGATTAGTCCGGTAAATCACCATCTCCGTCAACCAAGCCAACATCTCAATCAAAATGATGCCAGGGTCAGTAGGATTGTGGTCAGTCCAATCAGGATACTCTTTCGGTATTAGAGACCGAGCCTCTTCTAAGAGGTCAGCATAAGTACGGTCATCTAGGTTAGGTAGTGGTAGGGGCATTATGTTGAAGGTTGAAGGTTAATTGGTTGAAGGTTGAAGGTTGGTGGGTTGTTCGCGTAGCGTGGCCAAAGGCCAAGGTTGAAGGTTAATTGGTTGAAGGTTGAAGGTTTAAGGTTGGTGGGTTGTTCGCGTAGCGTGGCCAAAGGCCAAGGTTGAAGGTTAGTTGGTTGAAGGTTTAAGGTTTAAGGTTAGTTGGTTGAAGGTTTAAGGTTTAAGGTTAGTTGGTTGAAGGTTTAAGGTTGGTGGGTTGTTCGCGTAGCGTGGCCAAAGGCCAAGGTTGAAGGTTTAAGGTTGTTCGCGTAGCGTGGCCTATTGGCCAAGCTTGCCTGTTCCCTGTTCCCTGTTCCCTGTTCCCTGTTCCCGATTCCCGATTCCCGATTCCCGATTCCCGATTCCCGATTCCCTGTTCCCAGATCCGCTGTTCCCTGTTCCCTCAAAAATCCTGACCCAGACTAATCTGATGTTCACCGGAATAGATTAGGAATCGGTTGCTTTGTTCCTCAGGTATCTCGGCTAGGTCAATGGAGAGAGATTTAACATAATTCACACCTGGAACGGATTCGATTAACCGATACAGGTCTGATTTATGGGGCTGACGACCAAAAGGCCAGCCTTGACCTTCTACTCCACCAGTCAGGGGATGTAAAAAGTGGTTCAGGGCATCGTTGACCCCAATTACAACGGCTTCGGCAAGGTCTAAGGAGAGGGGTACAACCTCTGCTGTGACTGTAACTTCTACCCAATAGGGTCCCGTCACTCGCAGGTCTAGGGTGGGGGCGCAGCGAGCCAGGATGTATTCCTCTACTAAGTCCAGCAAACCAAGACTGGGAGTAGGTTGCCGTGCTGAAGAATCCGGTAGAATAATCAGTTCCACTTGACCGACATCGTCTCTGTCTAGATAAGGGCTATTGTCAGCATGGTCACTTGTGGTCTTGGGGGGTAGGTTGAAATTTCCTGTCAGAGAACCATCAGGGTACTCGATGGTGATATCACCGCTAACGTTAACATCGCCCAAGTTGACCATAGTCACGTACCATTCGGTTCCAAGACTGAATTGGCTGGGTGTGACTGGGTAACTCAGTTCGCGATCGCTAGATTGATCAGAGGTAA
>NZ_JAAHHU010000458.1:0-3391 GCF_010672095.1 Moorena sp. SIO3I6
ACCCCAGCATCATTGGCGATAACTGTATCTCTTTCTTGTACCCAAACAGGCAATCCTGTGGACTGACTATTACTCATTGAAGTGTCTCAGTTCAATTGATTAGAATTCCTCAACAATTTTGCTAAATAGTCTTCTTGCTACCATGGCAAGTACATAAAAATTAAACTATTTAAGAGGATTGTAATAGTAAACAAGAAAATGAAATACTAAAATTATCAAATAATGTAATAATCACTACAAACTAATGACTCGGCTCCCATCTCCTGGTAGGGAATCAGCGTTGGAATCAGCTGAGCGAGTTGCTGGAGAGATTTTTGTTCGTGTTGTCTGAAACAGTAAAAAGGGCAAAGAGGCGGTGGTGCGTTACGGGGCTCGGTTTTTCAACACTGGGAACCGATAAAATCAGGCCGATCCCGCCTTATCACGCACCCTACGCCACTTGCTAATTAATGATATAGTTGACAACTATTGAGGATTAACCGTCAACACTAATTTTTTGCCGTCTACTAATAATCAAAAGTGCGATCGCACTTATCAAAATCAACATCCATACCTCTGGTTCAGGAACACCGGAAACACTAAAGGGATTAGACGGCTGATTCAACTGTTCTTCCCCAGTTTCCACCTCTCGGTCAAAGCGATCGCTCGACGCTTCTGCTTCTTTGAGCATCCTTCGTTGCTCATCATTCACCAGCACAATCATTGGCATTGCTGAATCAAGGAATGAATAGGAGTGGGGTGGGCATCCTGCCCGCCCGCAAAGCTCAGGAACAGGCAAGATGCCCGTTCCACAAAACTCTTAAAATCATTCCATTATTAAGGAACGCCCAATCATTGATGAATAGGGACTGACAATTTGACACTCCCCGTCCTAGAAGGACAGGGATTCTTCCTTCACAGGGATTCCAACGAACTTGCCCTCAGAAAGCATCTTGACCGTGTGCCCCACGGCTGCAAGCCCACGTAAGCGGACTACTTGAGCGGCTGCTACGTCTCTATCGGTTGTATAGCCGCAATTTTCACAATAATGCACACGCTCAGCTAACGTCTTTTTGCCAGTTTCAGTTAAACAGTTGGGGCAGATCTGGCTAGTCTTTTTAGAGTCTACCTTTTGGAAATAGACGCCACGTTTAAAACAGCATTGCTCTAATATCTGGAAAAACTGCCCCCATCCAGCATCCAAGCAGTGCTTAGCCAGCATTCCACTAGCTAATCCTTTAAGGTTTAAATCTATGTCCTTCGGACAGGCTTCGCCAACAACGAAGATCATTCCAGCCCAATCACAAAGTTGATGAGCTAATTCCCAGTGGTGATTTTTTCTGACGTTAGCTATTCGTTCGTGCAATTTGGTGACTTGCATTTGTGCTTTGCGACGGTTATTACTCCCCTTGCCCTTCCTACTTACCTTCTTTTGCAGCAATTTAAGCTTGCGTTCGAGATTTTTAAAAGGACGCGGATTAGGGAAAAGCTTTCCGTTGCTAACAGCAACAAAATGTGAAATTCCTACATCAATTCCTAAAGCTTCCCCGTGAGGCATGACTTGGATAACATTTACGTCCCATGCTAGAGTAAGCATTACATACCAGCCAGAGGATCTTTTGACCACTCTAGCTTGCTTAATTACAGCATCACCAGGTATCTGTCGCGATTGCCTCAATTTCACCCAGCCAATCTTGGGGAGTTTTACTCTGCCAGGTTTAAACGGATTCACTCCTAGTTGTGGAAAGACAAAAGATCGCATCTGTCCCTGTTTCTTAAAACGAGGAAAACCATGGCCTTGTTCCCACATACTGACAAAGGCTTTTTCTAATCTTTTGAGCGTTTGTTGTAAAACATGAACGTGAAGAGCTCTTAATTCCTCAATATTTTTCCTGGCAGTCGTTAACCCACGACATTGGCTGGCATAAGTAGGACGCGCTTGCTCTGCTGGAATAATGTATTCACTACGAAGAGAGCAAGCGTTAATCTTACAACTACGAGATTTGTACCAATCTTTGCGTTCCGCTAATCCATAGTTATAGACTCTGCGACATTGCTCTAGCCAATCTTAAAACAAATATCTTTGTTTGGCAGTAGGCTTAAGTTTAAACTCATAGGTTAGATTAAACACTTTGCTTTTCCTGCTTACTTTAATCCTACCACATTCTTGAACTAACGTCTACACCCTATCTCAGACATGTGATAGGATTAAAGCCGCCCTAGAAGGGCGGGGCTTGAGACCCATTATTCTTGGTCATAAAAAGTTTCTCCTTCAGAGAAATAAAGTTTGCTAAAAAGGACTATCTACCTGGAGCTGTCACTTATGCAGAGCATTTGTAAAAAAGTTGGCTCTCCTAGTGTGGTTATGATAAATTAGTATCCAATAATCGCTATATCCCTTACTAAGCAAGGTTTTGAGTAATTTAAAAATGAAATTTTAATAAAAGCGATGCAGCGGGGTCATGGGGGAAACCCCATGACCCCGCTGCATCGCTTATTCAAAAGGTGTTCGGTGTAGCTTGCTCTATGCCCATAAGCACATCAAGTAGCACCATCAGTAGCGCATTAGCTGATAGCTGATAGCTTACGTTTTCACAATTATCCATAACTCTTTTATAATTACCGTTTACCCTACGCTAATCTCTCCAGAGTTAGTTAGTAACCCTTAAAATTACCAACCATTATAGGACAGATTTTAAAAAAACATTATAAAAACAGGATATCTGAGATAATTTATTGTTAGTTCTAGACCAAAATTAGGTTAACTTCACTTAACCATTCCCCAATTTATGAAACTTATTTATTTTTGTAATAAAACTTCACACAATCCCCATGAATCAGACATTTGAACAGTTAAAGCAGCATAACTGGACTAACTTTCTCACCCATCATTTACAGAATTGGTATGGGTCTTGGACAATTTATTCCCCTGAAGGTGAAGTGATGAAATCCTTTGTCGGTAGTCGATGCTCTATTATTGATGCTGAACAAACTCACATTACCCAAACTAACGTATATATGTATGACAATGGCACTGAAGAGGAGAAGGTTTACCACAATACTCCCAATAGTTTAATCAATGGTTTAGCTGATCAAACCGCTCAAGCATCCTTTATGTATATGTTTGATCAAGGCTCGGCTATTTGGACGGTCAATCGATTTGAACCAGGGGAGTTATTTGCAGTAGAGTTCTGGTTTAGATATCAAGAATTACGCCATACTCTGCTAGTAATGTATAACTTAGATGGGGAATTAACTAAAACAGTCAGTGTCCGAGAGGAGGATTTGCAAAAGCCCTGTGATCATTGGACACTTAACCCACAGTTAATCCCCCATCGAGATATCCTTAATGGGGAAGAAGGATTAGCAATTACCCTTACCCCAGTCACCCAACTATCTCAGCCAACACCAA
>NZ_JAAHHU010000459.1:0-3389 GCF_010672095.1 Moorena sp. SIO3I6
TCGTCGTCCTTCCTGTACTGCTATATCCGCTGACTTGCCTTGAGCTAATTGTTTATAAAAGTGGCAGGCAAATCGGCTAGCTGTGCTATTAGACACTGGATACTGCATGGCCACGACTACAGGAATAAGTTGCTGCACAACCTTGGAAGCTAGCCCTACAGATGGTTTCGATGTAGACTCCATTGCTCCCTGACATGCCTGCAACACAATAATTCCAGGTCGATGGCGATTGAATAGATCACTAAAGTAATTGGCGGTAATCCACCGTGCCTGATCAAATTCATCCACCAAGGCAATTTCACCATTTTCATTCTCGAAACGACCATGACCGATGAAATGGAAAATATGAGGCTTTTTCCTAAGAACTTTATCAATAGCACTGCGGCTAGCTGGATTCACTACTGGTAACAATTCCACCTGCTCTGGTTGTTCCTGGGCTAGTGTTTCTATCGCCGCCTGCACTTTCTCGTAGGCAACTGGATTTAAATCTGTGGGTGCAGAGACAACTAAGGCAATCCGCATTTTTTCATTTGCGCCTAACTGAATCGGTGGTGCTGAAATCGGGTGTGAGGGCAGGCGCGAGAAGACCAAGCCAGGTGCAGTAGCCAACCAAATTGTTCCTGAGTTAGTCCTCTGAGGCAAACACATAAATTCCCACGGAAACGCTGCCACTTCAGGGATATTTTGCTCGTCTATATCTAGTTCTACCCGTAGCAGTTGCTGTTTAGTGCGAACAACTTCGTTATAAAATCCAATAAAATCATGGCAAAGTCGATCATCAAACAAGGTATCAAACAATGCTTCTCCGAGTAACCTCGACTTGTTAGCATCTTTGAGTCCATTTTTACGAACCTCCTCGATCAACTCCTTGACTTCTGGGGTGATCTTATCCTGATACCGAAATGGTCCAGAGATTCGATTATCGAGCTTTCCAGGTTCTTTCTTTTCAACCCCCACGGTATAATAATTTATCAGGTAGATGCGATAGGTGTAGTAGGCTCTAGTCATAGCTGTCTGATCAGATAAAGCTGATAATTGGTAAGCAATCAGCGGTCAGCGGTCAGCGGTCAGCGGTCAGTGGTCAGCTTAAAATAAACCTGATTTGGGATAATTTAATAGTTAGAGATGTTATAGAATTAGAAGTCTGGGAAAAAGCCCAATATAAGCATTCAGCTTTTGACTAAAATCAGCTAACCGCTGATAGCTGATAACTGATAGCTGATAACTGACCGCTGATAACTGAATGCTTACCATAGATTTACAATAAAAAGATGCACCCGATTTAAGTCGCTAAATCCTGTGTAAGATTAGCTTTCGGTAGCTTCAATATCCATTCCTTGACATCACTACGACTAAATTTAATCGCCGCCTTATTCTTATTTCGTATTAAAGTTTGTAATCTATCTGCCAGATCACTGAAAACATCACGGATATCAGCAGTTAACCAGTTCATATCCGGCTCACCCCAGGCGATACCGCGCAAATTAATAGACTTTATTTCCTTGGGCACTTTAAAAACAATAGCAAATTGGACTGTCGGTATGTTTTGGATTTCGGGCTCTTCAATGCGCCAGTAACACTTCGAGTTACCTTCACCTTGGGAAATTATTTCAAAGTGACCAGCTTCGTAAGCATACTCAGGAATGACAATGAATGCTTTGAGTTCGTTCTTATTTCCTACATTAGCTTTGAGCTCCGCAGGAATAGTGGTAAATTCGGCTAGTTCAGTGCTATCAATCCCGATACTCCAATCAAGATTGCTATTGATAGCTAAATTCATGCCCACCCCGAAGTTCATCACAGGTCGCCATTGGCTTTTGGGGAAAATAGCCTGAACGATGGGCTCTTTTTCTCCTTTGGGACTGAAGTCAAGCTCACAGCACAATCGCCAAAATCTAACCCCTGGTTTGGGACGTAAATCGACAGTCACAGTCATGTAATAGAAATCAAATGCATCACGCATTTGCTGTCGATAAATGTTGCTCAATCCCTCTTCAGTTTCTTCAAATAGGTCTTCGGTAAGCAATATCAACTTATCCCTGGGATTGCCAAAGCTAACTGTACTTTCCAGCAAGCTTTTAACGGCGGTTGCAGCTACACCAAGCTTTGTACTTTCATCCAGGCAACTTTCCCATTTTTTTACTTGCTCAAATAGGTCAGCCAAGAAAGTCTCAGCTTCTTGGGGATTGGGTAGCGGAATGTTTTCATCGGTCATTGACTTCAGCTCTATTTAGATTGACAAAGTTACTACACTTGGCAGCGAGGTATAGCACAAGCCACAATCACACAATTATTGATTAAGTTACTGGCAAGCTGCATCTACAGCTTCCATGGATAAGGGGGAAGTTAGAGAAGTTTACAACCCGCCTTTTCAATTAAATCCGTAATTTTACTAGACTTATTAATTATAAAAATTAGTATTATCTTATTATCTAGTCTTATGAGCTATGAAAGTTGTAATTGGCGTCACAAAAAATTGTCTAGCGAAGCCATAACAACTAGCTATATTTTTATGATTGATTATTTACTTTGAGTATAGTTTGTTTGATAGTAGTATATCACAATCTTCAACAAGAGGAACAAAATAGAGACAATTTTCGTCTAATCTTTTATTCTTTCATCAGAGAAAATAACCCTTTTCCAAATAGGTCATGAACACTAAGGCTGATTTCTGATCACATCAAAAAATATCGGAGCTCTTTCCTACTCTTCTCTTTTAGCTGTTTATTGTTTCCGGTTAGAGCCATCCTCTGTTTACATCTCATTTAAAAACTCTAATTTCCCCGAAACAATCGATCAATTTTAAGACTTATGAATTGACAAAAAAGCAAAAGTGTGCATAAAGCGGTTTTCTATTCGGTTAGGTACAAAGTCCTAGGAGGGAGTAGGGAGCAGTGAAGGGGCAAGGGGCAAGAGGCAAGAGGCAAGAGGCAAGAGGCAAGAGGGAAAACAATCCTGTGTACCTGATAGTTATGCAAACCGCCGTAAGGGAGAATAATATCAAGTCTGGTTGAATACCCATAATTAAGGAGAGGGTGGGGAGTGTGGGAAGTGTGGGGAGGGTGGGGAGATGGGGAGATAGGGAGATGGGGAGATGGGGAAGATTTTTATTAAGCGATGCAGCGCGGTCTTGGGGGTTTCCCCCATGAGCGACTGCATCAAGACAGGGTAATTATCCTGACTTGATATAAGACAAGCGATCGCATTCCCTATGGTCGAGTAACAAAGGGTTTCAGGAATGCGATCGCGCCCCGCGTGACCTACGGTCAATCGCTTTTCCATAAGAAAGGCAACAGGGAACAGCCAAGAGTTAGTATTTCGACAATGCAATAGTTTTTGATAACCCTCTTAACTTAAAAGTCCCACAAAACCTATAAACTCTATACATC
>NZ_JAAHHU010000046.1:0-44876 GCF_010672095.1 Moorena sp. SIO3I6
TATATAGCGGTTTGCCATATTTAATCAGAAACCAAGCCATCAGACTCAATTGACGGTACATCGTCGCATCATAGCAACGCCCACTTTGCCCCAGACTCCCCCCGTCTCTTTTTGTTTGTGGGTTAACCACTTGGGCAACTTTATAGTTACCTTGCTGGGAAAGGGCAACCCAATCTGCCGCAAAAAGCTGCCACACCGTTTCCATCCCATAAGCGATCGCAAAAGGAATATGCTCCACTACCATATCCCATCTCAACATCGTTTCACCAGTTTGAGACCAGACGAGCCGATCAAAATGTTTCGCATAGTGGCAACCAAGTTCGTTTTCATGTCGCCAGGGCTCGCGCATCACAAAAAGATAGTGATTATCCCCTGGGGGGGCGACAAGCGCCCTGTAACCCTTGATATATCTTAAATTGAGCGAATTATGGTAAAAAAAGATAGGTCAGAAATTGTCAAGACGACCTATCAATTCAAAATGCTACCAGAATTATCTCAAAAACATCTAAAAAATCTCCTTTCCGAATCTCAATTATTGTTTTTTTACCTTGTAGTAATTATTGTCCAAGATATCAAGAATGTTAAACTCGAAAAAATTGCTGAATCTTGTCTTGGTGCAGTCGCTCATGGGGGAAACCCCCAAGACCGCGCTGCACCGCTACCTTTGCCTATTAAATGTAACTCAAGGCGTAAAAAGTTACAAAGATTTTTGTCATTACCAATATTTCAAATAAAAAAAATGTGGTTTCCAATTGTTAGAGAATGGCTCTATCAAAAATTTGATCAACAGCAAAAAATCTATTTAGCCATCGATAGAACTAATTGGAATAACAAAAATTTATTGGTGGTTAGTATAATTTATAAAAACCGAGCAATACCAATTTACTTTGAACTTCTTTCAAAACTTGGTTCAAGTAATTTTTTAGAGCAAAAACAAATACTCTAAACTATTAGAGGGCTATTTGATAGCTATCATGTTGTTATTTTGGGAGACCGAGAGTTTTGTTCAGTTAAATTGGCTGAGTGGCTAGATAAACAAGGGTTTAAGTTTTGTTTAAGACTTAAAAAAAACGAGCAAATTGAACTAAAAAATCAGGGTTGGATTTCCTTGAAAAATTCGGGATTAAAACCAGGGATTTCGTTATTTTTTGAAAAGGTTAAAGTCACAAAAACTCAACAAGTATCAGGATTTAGTATTGCCTGTAAATGGAAGAAAAGTTATCGAAAGTCAGTAAGCCAAGAAGGTTGGTTTATTCTAACAAATATGAGCGAATTGTCTGAGGCAATATCCGCTTATAAAAAGCGATGCAGCGCGGTCTTGGGGGTTTCCCCCATGAGCGACTGCATCAAGACAACGTTTTGATATTGAGGAAATGTTCCGAGATTATAAAAGCGGTGGATATAATATGGAAGGCAGTAATGTTGTCGGTAAACGCTTTATATCTTTACTTATTATAATCTCTTTTGCTTACTTTATTGCTACAATTAAAGGAGAAATAATTAATAAAAAAGGAGTTCAGGACTATGTAGCTAGAGTCAAAGAGTATGGGCGATTAACTAAAAAACATAGTAATTTTTATATTGGAATGTATGCTCATAAATGGATTAATTTTATGGATAAATGTTGGGAATTAGTTTATGCTTTGATGCGTTTAAGTCGTCATAAGCTCGATAATTATTTACGAGGTATGAGAGCTATGAAGCTTATACAGTCTACTTTTTAGCTCTCATGTCGCCCCCCCAGGATTGTACCAAGAGATTGTCAATAATGGTTGGCATCCCTTCTTAAGAATTAATCATCAGGGTCAGTATCAAATTTCCGGTTCATCTTCTAGGCATCCTAGCCGCAACTGTTGTGGACTGTGATGGCATAAGTTGGTTCGCCGGCGTCAGATGCTTTAAAACCAACACAATTGAATGTACTTTACTAGCTCGATGGGAGGCAAACTATAAAAATCCCTGGTTGATTTTGACAGATTTAAATCCCTGTGATTGAATGATTGATTGGTATGGCTTTCGTTCTTGGATTGAATGCTCATACAGAGATATTAAAAGTGATGGGCGGGCTAGGCAGCGAACTCGTCTGGTCAGCCCACAAAGGGCAGAGCGACATTGGGAACGCTATGGCTGTAGCTGTGGTTATGGACGATCAGCCTCGGTGGTGAAGGAGAACAACCCGTCAGTTTCACTGAGCACAGAGAAATCGAAGAAAAGACTAGTAACACATCTTTTGCTCCACCTGTATCTCCTCGGCTCTCTTATTTTGTCGATGGTTTGTTAACTATCGTTGCCCGCTTACTCAATGATCAATCCCTGAGTGTTGGTAAGCTGTTTCCTTCCCCCTTCAACACTTTTAGCTCTTTCGCTGTTTCTGACTCTTCCTAATTGTAAAAAACCTACCCTTGTAAGGAGTCCAATACCTACGGGCTAGCTCTGGCTCCCCTATCACAAGGAGATACTTTCATGATGACCTATTCTGAACGCCTTCATCCGTGGGTGATCATTCGGCTGTTACCAAGAATGCAACGAGTTGTTGTTGCTCGCTTCCGCAATCGGTCGGATGCGGAGGGACATTTATGGGCCCTGAAACGATTGATGCCGGATGCGGAATTTATAATTGTTTTTGATGTTGGTAATAATCGGATCGATGAGGAATCTTAGGGGGTAAATCTCATGTAGCGGTTTCGGACTTTAATCACCATTGAGTTTGATGATCGATTTTAAAATGCTATTGCTATGAATCCTTCATCAAATTCTCAGATATCACTCACCTTGGTTTCATCTTATCCCCTCACCCTAAGGTTAGGGATTCCAGCCACAGCCCCTGATGCTGGGGTTGGGCAAAAGCCCACCCTCACAAGGGTAGTAGTGCGTAGGGTGCGTTAGGGGCGGACTAATTCTGATTTTTTCTATCGTAGCCAGCCTTGGGATAGTCCGTCCCGTAACGCACCACCCACGGGCTCGCACTCATTTGGTGAGCAGTGACATCTAGGCAGGGAAAGAGGATTATGAATAAATTACTTAAAATAGCCCTCAGCACTACTTCCTTAGTCGGGCTATGTTTGATGGCACTAGTCGTACAAGCCGGTAGCTGGGATAATTTCAAACTCCGTTACTTCCATCTCACTGCCTATCTCCACAACCAAGACCAAGAAATCACTGACCTCCAAAAACAAAACCTTAATCCAGCCAAATTCACTCGCATTAATTTAACTGAACTCCTCAATGGTGGTCCCCCAAAAGATGGTATTCCTAGTATCGATAATCCTAAGTTTGATACCGCTCAAACCACACCATTTTCTAAAACAGAAACTGTGATTGGTGTGGTGGTGAATGGAGAAGCCAAAGCCTATCCTTTCGGGGTCATGAATTGGCATGAATTGGTAAATGACACAGTCGGTGGAGTTAATGTTAGTGTATCCTATTGTCCCCTTTGTGATACTATAGTTGCTTTTAATCGCAGCAATACAACCTACGGTGTTACAGGCAAACTTTATCAAAGTTGCCTAGTGATGTATGACCGTGCCGATGATACCCTTTACTCTCAACCTTGGGGGATGGGTATTATTGGTGCTAAAGTCAATCGTAATCTTAAAACAATTCCCGCTATCAAAACTACTCTTGGCGCTTGGTTAAGCAAGTATCCCAATAGTAAAATTCTATCCACTGACACAGGTTATAACCGGGCTTACTTCAACTATCCCTATGGTAGTTACTATACCGATAAGCGAATTATTTTCCCAGTCAGAAATCAACAACGACTTACCCTCCATCCTAAAGCTATTGTTAGCTATGTGTGGGAAGCGGATCAACAAACCCCTAAAAACCAATTTTCTGGGGCTAGCTATCAATTTGTCCATGACCAATTAAAAAAAGTGGGCGAAAAAGTTGTAGAATTCAATGGTCGTCCAATTAGAGCACGTTGGGATAGCCAACTTCAAACTGTATTAGTAGAAGAATTCGATGGCACTCCCATCCCCAGTTCTACAGCTTTTGCCTTTGTGTATCCAGCTTACTTTGGCAAATAACGTTATAGACCAGGGAATTCACCCAATTTAAAACTGCAATAACTCATGACTAATATAGCGGTTTCTATCCTGATTAGGTAAACATGATTTTTTCCCTGCTCCCTGCTCCCTGCTCCCTGCTCCCTACTCCCTAAAACCCAAAGATTTGTAGCTCACCCAATTAAAACCGCTATAACCATGACTAATAACCACAATATCTTAGTAATTATCCCTGTTCTCAATGAAGAAACCACTATCACTGGGGTGATTAAGTCTCTTCAATCCTATAATTTGAACAATATTCGGGTAGTCGATAATGGCAGCACAGACAACAGTATTATTAAAGCAAAAGAAGCCGGTGCAGAAGTAATTTGTGAGCCTATTCCTGGTTACGGTCGAGCCTGTTGGCGGGGATTGCAGCAACTAGACCGAGATATTAATTGGATATTATTCTGTGATGGCGATGGGAGTGATGACTTAAGTTATTTACCCCAGTTTCTAGCTGGTAGGAATAAGTATGACCTAATTTTAGGTAACCGCCGCGCCACAGTAGATGGACGTAAGGCGATGACCCCAGTGCAAAATTTTGGCAACTGGCTGGCTACCTTCCTGATCGGTTGTGGTTGGGGACACTCCTATCAGGATTTAGGACCATTGCGCCTAATTCGTCGTTCAGCTTTGGATGCAATCCAAATGCAAGATAGAGGATTTGGTTGGACAGTAGAAATGCAAGCCCGTGCGATTGAATGTAGTTTGCGAATCTGTGAAATTCCTGTTGGTTACCGTCGCCGACAAGGGGGACGCTCGAAAATATCTGGTACCCTTTCTGGTAGTGTCCAAGCAGGAACAATAATTCTAATGACTTTAGGTCGTCTATATCTACGTCGCCTTAAGCTTACCCAGGCAGATGGAACAATCGGTAAAAGTGTTGAAGAGGGAATAGGGAATTTCCATCAATCCTAGTTTCACATCTCAAATGAAAACGCTATATATATGGCTTAGTTCTCTACTCCTGTTGTTAGGTTGTATCTTGATTGTGCCTCATGGGGATTTCCGAGAGGTGGGAGCTGTGCCTCGATTTTGGTTAGGTATCAGTGTGATTAGCTTAGGTTTTCTGTTGTCTTGGGGATTAAGCGTCTATACTAGATATCCTGCGAAAGTTGATAACAGGAAACTTGGGATTTCCCAACAAGCAAAAAGAATTAACAACAGAATTAACAACAACAGTATCAAGACCAGACTTTGGCAAGGGGTCTACAAAGGATTTACCAAATCTCTTAGTATCAAGTACTTCCGAAAACTCAAAACTCAGCACTCAGGACTAAATTTTTGGAGTACTACCATCCTAAGCAGGTTGCTACTGCTACCAATGTATCCTGGAGATGATGTATGGCGCTATCTATGGGAAGGGTATATTCAAACGTTAGGGTTTAGTCCATACCATTTGCCACCTAATGCTGCTGAACTGATTCCCTACCATACGGAATGGTGGTCACTAATCAATCATCCTACTGTTTCTGCTATCTATCCACCAGTAGCGCAATTAGGTTTTCGGATTTTAGCGCTGATTGACCTTAAGGTTTGGTTGTTCAAAATTGCATTTATCTTAGCTGACTTATTAATCTGTTGGTTACTCAGTCGTCGATTTGGTTATCAACAGGCAATCTTCTATGCCTGGAATCCTTTGATAATTTACTCCTTTGCTGGTGGTGCTCATTACGACAGTTGGTTTATTTTACCCCTTGTGGCAGCTTGGTTAGTCTTTGACCAAAAAACAGAGAGTTTAAGGCGGACAAAAATAACAGAAATAGAGGAAACGTTGGACAGTGGGACAGTAGCAGAATACTCCCCATTTACTAACCCCTTGATGTCTTCATCGGATCACTCCCTGACCTGGTGGCACTGGATTGCTTCGGCTTTGCTGGTAGGAATTAGTATGGCAGTGAAGTGGATGTCTTTGCCAATTTTAGGGTTTCTGACCTGGCAAGCTTTCCGAAAAGTAGGGGTAAAACTAGCAATAGTAGTGCTATTGTGCGGTTTCTTACCTTTTGGCATCACTGCTCTCCAATTTTGCTCTAGTGGAGAATGTCCTTTGATTCCTACTGGATCAGTGTTTGTATCCCATGGTCGCAGTGCGGAATTGATTCCTTATATTGTTAGCCAATATTGGGAACCTTCTCGCTGGGTTAATTGGATTTATGCTTTTCCCCTAGGCTTAACGGTAAGTTGGCTAATTTTGCGATCGCGCAATTTTCAACAATTCACAGAATGGTACTTTTTTTGCCTACTAATCCTATCTCCGATTATCCATGCTTGGTACTTCACTTGGATAATTCCTTTTGCTGTTCCTTCTAGAAATCTGGGAGTACGTTTAGTCAGTATCTCTACTTTTATTTACTTTGTACTTCAGCATCGCATGGCTTTAGGTAACTACAGCTGGTATCTAACTCCTCAGGAGCGATGGTGGCTATGGTTACCCTTTGTTTTGGGTTGGTTTTGGACCCATTACCACAATCCTAATGTTGCTCTCAACCAAAACTCAGATTGATTAGCTTTAATCAAAATTGCCTAGGTTAAGCATCTTATCGGCTAAATCATCTGAACCACTATGAATACATCCAAGAAATTACTAACCCTACTTCCAACTCTGATTATTCTGACAAGTTGTACACTTTCCGTACCGATAAATCAAGCACCAGCAAAAGAGTCTGAAGTACAAGTAAATAGAGCTACTGACACGAGTCTATTGAATTATGACGACTATGCTACTGTCCTAAAAACCTATGTCAACAATAAAGCGCTAGTTAATTACCAAGAATTGCAGCAAAATCCAGAGCAACTGGAGACGTTTAATGCCTCCTTAGGTGCTGTTGATACTAGCACCTATCAGTCTTGGGATGAAGCGGAAAAGATTGCTTTCTTGATAAATGCTTACAACTCCTTTACTCTAGAATCAATTATTGACCAAAACCCTCTCAAAAAGAGTATTCGGGACATTAAAGGAGTCTGGAAAGGACGCGAATTCAACATCGCTGGAGAATCTAAAACCTTAGATAATATCGAACACAAGACACTGCGAACGCAATTCAACGAACCCCGAATTCATATGGCTTTAGTTTGCGCCGCTATCAGTTGTCCTCCCTTAAGAAACGAACCTTATACTGGGGAAAAACTCGATCAGCAACTGGATGACCAGACACAGAAATTTATAGTTAGTCCCCATGGCTTTCGTATTGATCGTCAAGAAGGTAGCGTATATCTTTCTTCCATCTTTAAGTGGTTTGGTGAAGATTGGAAAGAAACCTATGGTGTCGATGACAAATTTACTGGTAACGCCAATCAAAGAGCAGTGTTAAACTTTATCAGTGACTACCTTAGTCCAGAGGATCAGGAATATCTTGAACAGGGGAATTACAAGATAAAATATCTGAACTATGATTGGTCTTTAAATAAACAATAACTAATTAACCATAACCAACAACAATAACCAATTAACCATAACTAGGTTGATTAATTGATTATTATAGGGATACGTGTAGGAATTGTGAGAATTTTTGTTCCCTGTTCCCTGTTCCCTGTTCCCTGTTACCTTTGCTATAAGGATTTGTTATGGTTTGTTATTGTTTAAAACGTTTTTGGTGACAAGGCTAATCAAGTGGTATATTCGGCATTAATCCGGACATAGTCATAACTCAAATCACAACCCCAAGCCTGACCAACACCATGACCATTGCCCACATTAACCTGAATTAAAACTGTATCTTCTTTAAGATAAGCACCAGCAGCAGCCTGCTTGAGATAATCACTAGCCTGTTGACGGTCAAACCCTAAGGGTTGACCATTGTCCATCAGCAAGACATCCCCTAACTGAATCCGCAGGTTTTCTTGCTCAAACGGTACTCCTGCACGGCCAGCGGCTCCGGCAATTCTGCCCCAGTTTGGATCTCGTCCAAAGATAGCAGACTTAACCAAGGATGACCCAACAATGGTCTTAGCAATTTGACGAGCCCCTTTATCATCCGGTGCACCAGTGACTTGGACTTCAATCAAGCAGGTGGCCCCTTCTCCATCCCGTGCGATCGCTTTTGCCAAATGCTGACATACTGCTGTGAGCATCCCCTCCAACTTCTCAGCTGCTGGTCCGATTTCTGTAATCGCTGATGTTCGGGACTGACCATTAGCCAAGGCAATTAGAGTGTCATTGGTGCTGGTATCCCCATCTACGGTAATTTGATTAAAACTTTTATCCGCTGCCCGCTGTAACATCTGTTGCCACAGGGAAGTAGAAACTGCAGCATCACACGTTACAAATGCTAGCATAGTCGCCATGTTGGGATGAATCATACCAGAGCCCTTAGCAATACCACCCATCCTGACCGGACGGTCATCAATCATGGTTTCCATAGCAATGGATTTAGTGACTAAATCCGTGGTAATAATCGCTTCAGCTGCTGCATCGGAACCAGTTTCGGATGCTTGTGCTACCAATGGGGGAATTCCTGACAATAGAGCATCCATCTTGATGCGTTGACCAATCACCCCTGTCGATGCCAACAAAATCGACTTAGGGGAAACATTGAGTGCTTCACCCAAAGCTTTAGCACTAGCTAGAGCATCCTGCCAACCCTGCTCACCCGTTGCTGCATTGGCTTGTCCAGCATTACACAAAATAGCACGAGCACTAGCTTTAGATTGTAAGCATTGACGGCAATAATCTACACAAGCAGCCCGGACATGACTGGTGGTGAACACCCCAGCTGCGATCGCATCCACCTCTGATAATATCAACGCTAAGTCTGGCTGACCCGACGGTTTTAAACCTGCGGTAATCCCTGCTGCCTGATAGCCCCTGGGAGCTGTTATCCCACCACTAATCTCTTGCCAGTCCGACATTATTCCTCCATTTAACCATAATTCATGCCCGATCCGGGATTATATCAAGTCTTATGGACTTACGCACCAAGGGTATTGATCTGTAGCTTGATGTGTAGCCGTAATTTCCAGAATTGCTATAAAATCTCAAAACTTTACAAAAAAACAAAAAAAGGGGTTACACCCCTCATACAAAATAGTGTATATTTTGATATGTAGATGCACCCTGATGATCGGGAGGGTCACGACAGTGACTCTCCTTTTCTTTGTTATTTGTTATTTGTGGTTGGTAATTAGTGATTTAGTGATCAGCAACACCTGGCAAGCCCGTTGCCTCAATCACCCTTGAGCTTCTTGCCCAAAATTTGGTTAGTCAGCTTAGGATCAGCTCGTCCGCTAGTTTTCTTCATCACCTGTCCCACAAAGAAACCTTGCAGCTTGGTCTTACCATTGCGATACTGTTCGAGTTCCTTAGGATTGGCAGCCAGTACCTCATCAATAATGGTTGAGAGTTCATTTGGGTCAGAGATCTTAATCAAACCCTTACGTTCCACTAGTTCCCTAGCAGAACCCCCTTTAGAGAGTAATTCTGGCAAAATCTCCTTGGCGATCTTACCACTAATGGTGTCATTATCAATCAGGTTGATCAGTTCTGCCAGAGTATTGGGTTTGAGAGCAATCTCTGTAATAGCCAGTTTTTCAGTTTTAAGATAAGCAGCAATATCTCCCATTACCCAGTTTGCCGCTTGTTTGGGATTAGCATTAGCAGCAACAGTTGTTTCAAAATACTCTGCCACTTGACGATCATCCGTCAACACCCGGGCATCATAGGCAGAAAGTCCCAATTCACTTTCATAACGATGCCGCTTCTGGGCAGGAAGTTCCGCTAGCTCACTGCGCCATTGCTCTAATTGTTCCGTTGATACTTCAATGGGTGGTAAGTCAGGTTCAGGAAAATAGCGGTAATCGCTGGATCCTTCCTTGGTCCGCATACTAATGGTGCGTTGACTACCCTCTTCCCAAAGGCGAGTTTCTTGAATAATCGATTTTCCAGCTTCCACAGCTGCGATTTGCCGGTCAATTTCGTACTCAATCGCCTTCTGGATAGCATTGAAGGAGTTCATATTTTTGATTTCAACTTTGGTGCCAAACTCTTTCTGGCCTACAGGACGTACAGATATATTGACATCACAACGCAGGGATCCTTCTTGCATGTTGCCATCACTGACACCGATGTAGCGTACAATCCGACGCAGCTCTTGAGCGTATTCTGCTGCCTCTTGACCAGAGCGCAGATCCGGTTCTGATACTATTTCAATCAGAGGTACCCCAGCACGGTTGAAATCTACTAGGGAGTAGGTAGAACCAGCCAGTCGGTCACTACCAGCATGAACCAGTTTCCCGGCATCTTCCTCCATGTGTAGGCGAGTGATGCCAATGGTTTTACGGATAGGATTACCGTCATCATCGGACACTTCAATTTCCAGTGAGCCATGCTCAGCAATGGGCAAGTCGTATTGGGAAATCTGGTAGTTTTTGGGTAGGTCAGGATAAAAATACTGTTTCCGGTCAAATTTGCTGTAGGGAGCAATCTGGCAATTGAGTGCTAAACCTGCTTTGACAGCATACTCTAGTACCTTTTGATTCAGAACCGGTAACACTCCTGGCATCCCCATACAAATTGGGTCAATATTGGTATTAGGGGTAGCACCAAATTTTGTGGAAGAGTTAGAAAAAATCTTGGTTTCGGTACTAAGCTGACAATGGGTTTCTAAACCAATGATTGCTTCGTATTGAGTTTTAGCTGGTGCAGCAGTAGTCATTGAATGTTACAATTAAGGGTTAAGTTTATTGATGGAACTTAAGGCATTTTTTGTCCAGTCTTCCCAATAATGTACACTATTTCATTAGCTACAGCGTCAATCCTTCCAATTCTTGGCAGGATTCGAGTTGACAGTTTTTATGTAAGTTTTTGTATTTTATGATTGGGAATTGTTAGACCTTTTTACATACCATTATTATAGCAAATGTGTCTTACGATCTAATCTTTAAAGTGGACTGTTAAATGGCTTTCTTTTTTTAACTAAATACTTACGTTTAATGGCTAGGCTAGCTGATGAAAATTAGAGACTGTTTATAAAGTAAATCTTAAGACAGCTGAATATTGGTGGGTTACGGCGGGCAGCTCTGTTAACAGGTGAGCTTTGACAGTACTAGCCGCCTAACCCACCCTACGTCAGGATTTAAGGAAAGTTTAACAAACAGTCTCGCTTTGCAGCAGCTACGGAAATAATCAATCAGCTCATCATCTTTCCCTTTTGTGATCAGGAGTCTGCGGATATCACAGAATCATCCTAATGTCCAGATCACGTGGCTATGTTTTAGTCAGCCATTTTAGATTAATGTGACTAAAGATTCGACAGGTGCGCACCTATAGCGAATTTAATTCGCCATAGGTGCGCACCTAAGAAAACAAAGGTCTTTCATAAGCTAGGCGATGGACGAAGTCCATCGCCTTTCATCAAGCAATCATCCAGTGATCTTATTAGGTCAAATCAGGGGTAAGCATGACTAATCAACAAATTCCGCTAACAGAAGACTACACTCGCCCTTGGGCTCTTATGCGTCTACTGCCTAAATGCCAAAGGTACACAGTTGCTAGGTTCTTTAATCGTCAGGATGCTCATAACCATCTCCGATTTTTGGATCGGTATATGCCAGAAGCAGAGTTTGAAGTAGTTTTCGATCTGCCTGTGACTCAAGATACTAATCAGTTCCTTTGAGAAGTTAACAATAAATAACATCGGGCAATAAGATAGGGTGTAGGCAAACCTGTGGTTTTGACGCCCTTATTGCCCCATAGCTGATTAGGGTATAACCTAGTAAAAACTCATTGTGAGCTATTGCTCCTAATACCTTGTCCTAACCCTCAAGGCTAATTCGACAGAGTATTAGGCACCTATTAATAAGATTTCAAAAATCCTGAAATTCTCTCCACTGCTCTTTCCAAAACGTCTGGTTCGTGTACTAAGGCAAAACGGACATAGCCTTCACCAGCCTTGCCAAAACCAGCTCCTGGAGCAGCAGCAACCCCAGTGGCTTCTACCAATGAAGTACAAAATTTTACTGAGTTCCCTGCCCAAGGTTCTGGCAATTTTGCCCAGACATACATAGTGGCTGATGGCACTGGCACTGACCAACCAATGCGGTTTAAAGCATGGACAAAGGCATCCCGCCGCTGTTGATAGGTGGTGACTACAGGTTTAACAATGTCTTGAGAACCATTCAACGCTGCGATCGCACCATTGAGAATCCCCCTGTATTGGTTAAAGTCAATTGCCGCTTTTACCTGCCGCAACGCTCGAATCAATTGAGCATTACCGATAGCATAGCCAATCCGGAAGCCTCCCATATTGTAAGACTTGGAAAAGCTAAAAAACTCAATCGATACAGTCTTCTCTGGGTCTGCTTGCAAAACTGAGGGAGCAACAGAGTTGGGATTGAGGGTTTCTGGGATTTTCCCGATCTGCTCGCCATTGCCTCTGGTATCTTCAAAAACGATATCAACGTAGGGAAAATCGTGAACTAATACCAGGTTATGGCACTGACAAAATGCCACTGCTTCCTTAAAAAAAGACAAGGGTGCGATCGCAGTAGTGGGATTATGGGGATAACTCAACACCATCATCCGTGCTTGAGCTAGCACTGCCTCGGGGATATCCTCAAATACAGGCAAAAAATTGTTTTCTGCCAATAGGGGCATCGGATAAATCTGACCACTGGCTAGGTGGACACCACCGGCATGGGAAGGATAGCCTGGGTCTTGTAGCAGAGCAAAATCCCCCGGATTAAGCACAGCTAAAGGTAAATGAGCTGTGCCTTCCTGAGAACCAATCAGTTGTAGCACCTCAGTTTCTGGGTCAACCGGAATACCAAATCGTTTAGTATACCAGCTAGCAGCTGCCTGACGAAAAGCTTTAGTACCATGAAACAGCAAGTAACCGTGAGTGCTAGGCTCATACAACGAGGCTTCAATCGCAGCACACACATGCTTGGGAGCTGGTAAATCGGAAGACCCTAATGATAGGTCAATGATTTCTTTCCCAGCAGCTGCCAACGCTTTGGCCTGATCCATATCGGCAAATACATTTGCTTGCAGGGGTTGTAAACGTTGGGCAAACTGCATTTTAAAAATTCTCCGGGAAATTCCCCCACCGCCGCGTAGCAGGTGGGGGATGGATAGCGAGCATGGTTTGTGGTACAATTATATTAGAATTCCTCAATTGTAATAGTGCTCAAGGCATACAAGTTCAGACTATACCCAGACAACAGTCAGCACATCGCTTTAGCTCGTAGCTTTGGCTGTGCTAGATGGTTTTGGAATTATGCTCTTACTTTGTGTCAACAAACCTATCAAGATACGGGAAAAAGCTTATCCAGAGCAGCAATACAGGGACTGTTACCGGGTCTCAAAAAAGAGTACGAATGGCTCAAAGATTGCTATTCTCAATGTCTTCAGTTTGTAGCCAATAACTTATCAACCGCGTTCAAAAACTTCTTTGATAAACGAGCTAAATACCCTCGATTCAAATCAAAGAAGGGAAGGCAAACAGTGACTTATCCTCAACATTTCCACATTGAGGGAGATTACCTGAAGCTTCCAGGAAAAGTGGGTAAAGTTTACTGCCGTCAGCATCGTCCCATTGAAGGAGAATTGAGATCGGTAACAGTCTCCATGAATCCAGATGGTAAGTACTTTGCCTCAATTCTAGTTGAGGATGGAATTGAACCTCAACAACCTAACAGCCTTGGCCTTGCTATAGGTATTGATTTAGGATTGACTCATTTTGCGGTCACTAGTGAGGGTGAGAAGTATGATAATCCTAGACATATTGCTCAACACGCCAAGAATTTGAAGCGTAAGCAACAAAGTTTATCTAGGAAACAAAAAGGTAGCAAAAACCGAAACAAAGCCAGAATAAAGGTAGCCAAAGTTCAAGGTTTTATTGCCAGATGTAGAGAGGATTTTCTGCACAAACTATCCCGCAAGATAGTTAACGAAAACCAAGTTATTGTGGTGGAAAATCTCAATGTTAAAGGCATGGTTAAAAATCCTAATTTGGCTAAAGCCATTAGTGATTGTGGCTGGGGAATGTTCACAACAATGCTCACCTACAAAGCTGAATGGGCAGGGAAAATCTACGTTGAAATTGACAGATGGTTTCCATCATCGAAGCTTTGTCATGTTTGTGATCATCAACAGGTCGAGATGGACTTGTCTGTTAGAAATTGGACTTGTCCTTTTTGTGGCACTCACCATGATAGAGATATCAATGCTGCTATCAATATTAGAAATCAAGGCTTGCGGATATTGGAGTTAGGAACTAGCTCTACTGCCCTTGGAGGGGACGTAAGACAACCTGGGAAAACTTCTGTTGTCTCAGATGCAGTCCCCCATGAATTGGGAAGCCCCCGATTACGCGCAGCGTGTCGGGGGTAGTTCACTCTTAGTCTTTTTCTTTTGTCTATTCAGAGCTGATTCGTAAACTCGCTGTAATCTTTGTAGGATAAGGCTTGCGCTAAAATAGAACAATTGAACTATTTAATACCCAAAAGACAATCATAGCAATGCTTTCAGACTTCTTAAGATTTCCTTTACAAATCAGCTCTCATGCACGAGACTTTCCCATCTGCGCTGGCATTGCTCCCATTGCCCCTTACTGTCCTAATTTAAATTCTCATCCAGCATAGTTTTCAATTGAGCTTTGGTAATTGCTCCCTCATGGGATTTGGCCAGCTCACCATTTTTAAACAGTCTTAGAGCAGGGACACCCTCTACCTTGCACTTGGCAACGGCATCTTGATGTTGGTCTACTTCCATCTTAATGACTTTTAAGCGATCGCTATAATTTTTAGCAACCCAGTCCACTGATGGCGATACTAAGCGGCATGGTCCACACCAAGTTGCCCAGAAGTATACCAGTACTGGCTGCTGGGCTTTTAAAACTTCAATTTCAAAATCTTTATCTTCGATTGTAATCACATTACTCACAACGGTATCCCCTCAAAAGACTAGATTAGACTGCATTGACATAATCTATATATTAATTGCTTGAACTTCCCCCCAGCTCAAGCATGGGGGATTATAAACAATTGTTACGAGATGGGCGTCGAGCCGCATCTGGACACGTTGAGTATAGAATATTTTACTATGACTGAAAACATCATACCGTTTGCACCAGATCAAAACTCCCTTGTCAAGGAAGTTTAAATCAAGCCGTCGGAGTTCTCAGCCTTTATGGTTTATCGGCTTTTCTAAAATCGAAATTTATACAATTGCACAAAAATTTGCACAAAAAAACGGGTTAACCCGCTATACAATTGGTCAACCCGTGAGCTTGGGAACGCCTAAATGGACTACTTTTGTAGCACCAACTTAACGTTGGCATTGTTTAGCCCACGCTGCTTGACTTCTGCCAAGGTCTTGTTAACGGCATACTTCTGGTTGATGGAGTTGATCAACTCGGTTTGGTTGTGCTTCTTAGCCACACCCCAAAGGTCAGCAATCAGGTCAAAGGTGCCATCACTGTTGCGAGACCAACCTAGATCATATTCGCCTTCGAGAACGGCAACCAAGTCAGCGCGAACTCGTTGACCATTGTAGCCGCGAACATCAGCTTCTGTCTTAACATTGATTCCCAGGTCACACAGGGAAGTCTTCAGGATTTCGGCATCGGAGATTTTAGTGCGCAGAGTGCTAAAGTGAGACATGTGGATTTCCTCCAGAAAAGGTATCAGAGAAACGACAACGTAGCATTTTACTTTTATTGCTAGCCGCCCTCAACAATTACAAGCGGCTACTTATCAAACTGCTAGCAATGATGTTTTGCTAGCCTTTACTCCTGTTGGGAGCAGGAGAAAGCCTGTTAGAACTCCATACGCTGATATTCAGCTAGGGAGGATGCAGCAGGTCGCGCGCGTTGCCTAGCCCAGTCCCTCAGGGCTGCAACCTGCTCTGTCATCGTGCGCGATAGAGGCTGAGTTGATTTAATCGCGGCAATAATATCCAGTTGAGTAAACTCCCGGTCTTGAGCAAATGCCTCGTACATGGCTGCCACCATAGCTTGCTCAATCTCAGCCCCAGAAAAACCTTCAGAAACCTTAGCTAACTGTTCAATGTCAAAGCGGTCAATATCTCCACGCCGCTTTTTCAGGTGAATTTCAAAGATTTGCTGGCGTTCTTGGGTGTTGGGTAAATCAACAAAAAATATCTCATCAAAACGACCTTTGCGCAGGAATTCTCCTGGTAGGCGCTCCACTCGGTTTGCTGTCGCCATCACAAAGACTGGTGAGGTTTTTTCTTGCATCCAGGTCAGGAAAGAACCAAATATCCGACTTGAAGTACCCCCATCAGAGTCAGAAGAACCGCTGCTACCAGCAAACGACTTATCAAGCTCATCTATGAAGAGAATAGCTGGAGAGATTGATTCTGCCGTCTTCAAAGCATTGCGTAGGTTAGCTTCCGAGCGCCCTACCATCGAGCCATCGTATACTCGCCCCATATCCAGGCGCAATAGTGGCAGACCCCATAAACGAGACGTAGTTTTGGCAATTAGAGATTTACCACAGCCAGGAACCCCTAGAATCAACATTCCCTTCGGTTGAGGCAAACCATATTCTCTCGCCCTCTCGGTAAAGGCATTAGAGCGCTGCTTCAGCCAACGCTTCAGTTCCTCTAACCCTCCTATAGAATCGAGGGTTTCATCTTCTTCGATATAATCTAGGATCCCGTTGCGGCGGATGATCTGCTTCTTCTCGGATAGAACAATATCGACTTCAGCTTCGGTGAGACGACCAGCTTTAACGTAGGCTTTGCGATAAACCTTCTCTGCTTCATCGCGGGTCAAGCCTAATGCTGCTTTGAGCAGCTTTTCCCTAGTTTCTGTAGTCGTTCGGCGAGTTTTACTCTGATCCAGTTGGTGGGATAGGACTTGGTTAAGTTCCTTAAGGTTTGGTAGGGGAAAGTCAAGCACAACCACTTCCTTTTCCAACTCAATAGGAATCTGCTGCACCGGGGACATTACGATGATAGACTTTTTAAGAGACTTCTTTGCTTCCTCCCTAAAGCTTGCCATCGCATCCCGCAACCATCGGGTAGTTGCTGGTGCATCTATAAAGGGATGTAAGTCCTTAAAGATGTATATACCAGGCTCTTTTTGTTGAATTACCCACTGAACTGCTGCCTCAGGAGAGACCGTATTGTGCTGAGTGGTGTGGCGTGATTGACCATACTCAACAATCCCGTGAGTGACGGTCCAAACGAAGACTCGTTGCTGTTGAGACTTCCTTTGAGCAATCATTGCTATTGCCCTCTCTGCCCGCTCCTCCTCGGGAGTCACGAGGTAGATTAGAGGATATTGAGCTTGAATGAGAACGTTTATCTCTTCTTGCATAACTCTACCTAATATTAGAGACGGCTTACAACTGCCCAAACATCTTCAACTGAACCACTGAGCTAACTAAGTGTGCTCTGCGAGTAGATTAATTTGTCTACCTTAACTTTGGCTACCTTAACAAGGAACCAATTCCTCTTCTCCGTGAGAATCGGTACTGGAGCATACTTTTGCTGTTACCTTTTCTACTGGGAGTTCTTCCGATATCACACCAGGTTGGTTTTTCAGAGCAACTAATTTTCCCTCTGAGAGAACCAAGTCACTAGAACACTCAGGACAGGGGTATACTTTATGGGTTTGTCCATATTGGTCTACCTCTTCAACCACATCTTGATGTTCTATGTAGAATATAATCGCCCTCTCAACCATAGCTGACATTGATTCAGAATCAACAGCCGCTTTAATTTTGAGCCGGCGGTGCAATCCTGGTGGAAGATAAAGAGTAACTTTTTGCTTGTCTTGCATATATTTTTTATATCGTTGTACCCGGGTATGTATTTAACCTTATCGGCTTCCTCTCTAGCTGTCAAGACATTTAGCTGGTATAACCGCAAAATTGTTACATTACTTAATAATCTTACGGAAGGATGGATAAGGAATAGCATAAGGCGCGCCTGTAGTTGGCAACGTATGCAGCACGAAAAGGGAGCGATTGTGAAGCAAAAGACTTTCTCGACAGGGCTTACAGCGATGCAGCAAGGGAACAGGGGAGGCAGCGCCGACCTGCGGGGGTTTTCCCCGGAGACGAAACCTGATTACGTTGAGCCTTTATAGTTGATAGGCTATGCAGATGCATGGTTAAAACTTATTGATTAAGGCGAGCCTGTCTTACGGTAACTTCAAACCACTCGGGCTTTGCATGGCTGACAGGTGTGGACCCTTGCCTGGGCACACAGAACCCAAACCATCAGGAACTGCATCCAGAGGCGCGACAATCACGCGAATTTAATTCGACAACTGTAAGCGCACCTAACAAAAGCTGTTATGGGTAGGTTTTTTCCTTAAGGATGGAAAGGATGGTTTTATTACAGGTAATGACGCATTAATGACATAATTATGAATTATATAGCCACAATATCAACGCGCTTAAGCTAATTAAAAACAGCTAAAAGTATCATAAATAACGATTAAGGACTAACGACTAAGGCATTACCTTCAATCCTCCACGACATATCAGTTGTCCAGTTGTGAGGGTAAGTTCCTGAAGCTCCACCTCTGGTCCTAAATTGATTAGAAAGCCATCTAAGCTAATAGGGGGGGCATCATGATCTATCTGAACTTGCAAGGGGTTCAGTTCGAGTTGGTTGGGGGTCGCCAGTTGGATACCAGCACGAATTACTATCAGCTGGCTAGCAACATCAGGATTAGTTGAAATGCCTCTTAAGGTCAGCTGTCCTATATTGATATTAATCTTTTGCCAGCGTATTTGTGGCGGTTTTGGGTCGTTACCGGGTTGAATGATATCATCTGATTTGAGGAATGTATATAATAACTCCGTCAAAGCGTTAGATAACAAGGGTGCTTCAAGAGATGATTGCAGGTCTGGTTCTAGGAGTAATAGGTGACCCACTACGGGAACTGGTTCTAAAAGACGTAGGGGTTTACCCTTAATTATCTGACCCAGGTTGAGTCTAATATTACTGCCTTCGAGCTGAATTTGGCTTAGATGCAGTCCTTGATAAACTGCTTGGTTGGCAGCAAGGGCAACCTGAGGAATGTAACCAGTCAGGATTTGGCGATCGCATCCTACAATGCTTAGTTGCAATGTAGCAACTTCCTCTACTTGCGATCGCAGCCACAGCCGTAGCGCTGGGGAAATAACTTTGCTGATAATCTGACTTGGCTTTTGCTTCGAGGTTTTGGGAGTTTTAACCAAAAGAACACCTTCTTGTACTATTTGTACATAGTATTTTTGTACATAGTATTTTGAAGTCGTTGTCTAATGGAAATCAACTCCTGGGCACACTATAAGCATAAGACAAACTAGATTCAGCATCACCATAGTCCAGAAGACAAAGCTAAAGCCAAATGTTGGGTCATGGAGGAAAGAGTACAAAAAATTCTTTCACAGTGGGGTATTGCGTCACGGCGTCGAGCCGAGAAGATGATAGCCGCAGGACAAGTGCGCCTAAATGGTACGACTGTACATTTGGGGCAGAAAGCTGATCCAGAAACAGATGTAATCGAAGTGGATGGCAAACCGATCAACCCCTATCACCGACCTCAATCTATCTACCTTTTACTGAACAAGCCTGCTGGAGTAGTTTCCACTTGCCGAGATTCCCGTAATCGTCCGACAGTAATTGACTTATTACCGGATAAACTAACCAAGGGTCAGGGGATTCATCCTGTAGGAAGGCTGGATGCCGATTCTACAGGTGCATTACTACTGACCAATGATGGTGAGCTAACATTTCGCCTGACCCATCCTAGTCATCACATACCTAAGACGTATCAGGTTTGGGTACGGGGTAATCCCCCAGAATCGGTACTGCAAACTTGGCGTGAAGGTGTTAATCTGCTGGGTAAAAAAACGTTACCCGCTCAAGTTCGTGTACTTAAGCGTAAGGGTCAATCCACACTTTTGGAGGTAGTCTTAACGGAAGGTAGAAACCGACAGATCCGTCGTGTTGCTCAACTCCTAAGCTATCCAGTGATTCATCTACATCGTACTGCTATTGGCCCGATTAAATTAAATCTACCAGGAGAGCCAATTCTTCCTTGTGGTGACTACCGTGCCTTGAATGATGTAGAGGTGAGTTTTATTACCAGTAAATCCACCATTGTTCAGTAAAAATGCCAGCAGATGTCGAGGAGTACCGTGTATGAATGAAAACAAAGTCCCGTTGCAGCAACAACAAGAGAAGAAGCTGGCAGAAATGGGTTCATATCTGTGTCAGTTACGTACTCAACAGTGTAAAACCATTGAGGAAATTGCCGCTTGCACCCGAATTAATGCACGATTTTTGAGGGCAATAGAGCAAGGCAAGCTAGACCAATTACCAGAACCTGTGTATGTTCAAGGGTTTATCAAGCACTTTGGGGATGCACTAGGCTTAAATGGAGACGAGTTTGCCAAGGCTTTTCCCACTGGGGTAACTGTAAAAAGGTCAAAACTTTCCTGGGGTAACAGTTGGGTTCCTCAACTGCGACCGTTTCATCTTTATTTGTTCTACATTTGCTTGGTTATTAGTTCAGTGAGTGGCTTATCTGTCCTAATCAACCCTTCTAAGCCACAAATAACTGATAAGGAACCAAACTCATCTCCAGCTCAATTGTTACCGACACCCGGTAATTTAGATCAAACTAACTCGCAAGCCCAGTTAGCCTTAACCAAGATACCGTCGGGTCCAAATAAGCCAGTTCAGGTGGATATCACTCTCAAAGGTAGATCTTGGCTTCTGATAGTGGCAGATGGGAAGAAAGAATATGAAGGCATCCTAGAAGAAGGAACCCAGAAGACTTGGGTTGCTAACGAAAAACTATTTGTTAAAGCTGGCGATGCTGGGAATGTAATTGTTGAGTTCAATAACCAACAGGCAAAGCAGATGGGGGCTCCTGGTGCAGTAGAAGCATTAACCTTTGCCGCTAAACCTAGACCCTCTCTCCAGTAGTCAAGCTTTCTAGGGGAAAAGGATTAAACTAATCAATATTAAACATTAAAAAAGCAGATAATTGGGAGCAAAAACCTATAGATTTTCATAAAAAAATCACAACCTATATTATTTCAAATTCCAAATATATGTATGAAAACCAATGCTGATTGACCATAACACCAAACAATTGTCGGCTCTCTTTCCTAATGTTACCTGTTAACTTTGTTAATCAATTAAAGTTGAACATATCAACTTAAAATACTATAGCAACGACTTAACTTATATAAAGCCCAGTTAATCCCTTGTATATAATAGGATTGTGATTTGACGATTGTAAATTAATAATTAACATTTGTCAAATTATAAACAACCAATAATGACTTAAGTAGGATTAATCTTAATAGGATTAATTGTTAAAACTATTCGAATATAATATGACTAGGCTTAATAGTCAGAACTGACGGGAGCACGACCGTAAGTGTGAGTGAGGATTTTGAGGCGATTAGCCAATTCTTCACTCAACGCATTCGGTCGATAGCGCCATTGCCAGTTACCTTCCACGGTACTGGGAAAATTCATTCGAGCATCTGTGTCCAGACCTAAAATATCTTGCACAGGAATAATCGCTTGGTTGGCAATACTACTGAGCGCTAATCGGATTAAATCCCAATGGATGCCTTCTTCGCTAACTGGTCCACAGTAATTAATTATAATCTGCTTATCTTCAGCAGAGAGTTTTTTAAACCAACCTACTGTTGTGTCATTATCATGGGTACCAGTGTAAACCACACAGTTGCGGACATAGTTAAACGGTAAGTAAGGGTTACTTGATCCCCCACTAAAGGCAAACTGTAAAATTTTCATACCAGGAAACTGGAACCGTGAGCGTAATGCTTCTACTTCTGGAGTGATGATCCCTAAATCTTCGGCAATAATTGGCAAATTTCCCAACTTGTCTTGGAGTACTTCAAAAAATTCTTTTCCTGGTGCCTTAACCCATTCTCCAGTGATGGCAGTTGTTTCTCCTTGCTTGACTTGCCAGTAGGCTTCAAATCCCCGGAAATGGTCAATCCGCACAATGTCTACATACTCCAAGATGGTTTGGAAGCGTTGTATCCACCATCGGAAGTTATCTGCCTCTAACTGTTTCCAGTTGTATACTGGATTACCCCACAACTGACCTGTGGCACTGAAATAGTCCGGAGGCACCCCAGCCATGAGTGTGGGTTCGCCAGTTTCGTGATCAATGGCAAAGATTTCCCGATGAGCCCAGACATCAGCACTATCGTGAGCCACATAAATTGGAATATCACCAATAATCTGGATCTGGTGATGGTTGGCGTACTGTTTGAGAGCTGACCACTGGCAGAAAAACTCAAACTGTAGGTATTTGTAGAAATAAATTTCATCCTGCAATTTCTGCCGCCAATACTCAACTGCTTTGGGTTGAGCCATAGCAATGTCTGGTTCCCAAGTATGCCAGCTACTCTGGTCAAACCCATCACGAACAGCCATAAATAAAGCATAGTCTTCCAACCAGCTGGCTTTTGCTTGACAAAATTCTGTAAATTTCTGGTGCTGTTGGGGTGAGGCGTTGGCACGGAAGCGATCGCAAGCTTTGTAAAACAGGGGCATCTTGGTTTGAATTACCTGATCATAATCCACTGAGTCAAGGGGAAACTCTGGTAGATTGGCAAAGTCTTCATCCAACAGCCGTCCCTGCTTTTGCAATTGTTCTGGGCTAATGAGCAGGGGATTGCCTGCCATGGCTGAGTAAGAGTCATAGGGAGAGTTACCATACCCAATCGGACCAAGGGGCAATATTTGCCAGTATTGCTGGGCGCTTTGTGCCAAAAATTCAATGAATTGATAAGCCTGTAAACCTAAGTCACCAATACCAAAGGGACTAGGTAGGGATGTCGGATGGAGCAAAAGACCACTAGATCTCGGAAAAGGCATAAAAAAGCAATCAACAATAGTAAGTAAGCCTGACGACATTATCACCGTAGCACGGGTCAAAAAGGCTTAAGGGTTAAGGGTTGAACGCGCACGCGTGGCCATTCGCGTAGCGTGGCCCATTCGCGTAGCGTGGCCTTTTGGCCAAGGCCAAGGCCAAGGTTGTTCGCCCCGTATTCGGTTTAGGGTAGGTTAAAGCTTGAAGGGGTGACAACCTACTTGTCACCCCTTCAGGTCAACATCGACCGTGAGGGATCAATTACGAGTGGCACAGGGGCAACAACAACGTATCTTCTATTTCTTTGCGCACCGTCAGACTCAGCTGACAATTACTATTGAGGCACTCTACTAGCAAGTGATTAACACGACTATACTGCTCTAACCAATCTTGGGATGTCTTGGTCAAATGCCATTGGTGACCAATATTGCGATGCTCTATCATCAAGGCTCTTAATTGTGATACCCATTCCGCACCATGACTTTGCCACCATTCTTGAATACTATCTCGGTCGTCATCATCTAGGTCAGGTAGCTGATTTTTAAGCTTCTCTAGATAGTCTCCTATAGACTCAATCCCAGTCAGGTGATTCAAATCAAGGGCAAGGTAAAGAGCACTGAGTCGGTCGTAAACTAGTTCTGCTGTCATAGCTTGGGCAACAGCTAAAGCATGATCTAAAGCTAAATCTAGGGCAAGTTCACTACCCAACTCTCCTCCTAGTCTGTGATCAATAGCCAAAGCTAAGGCTTGATTCCGGGAAAGAGGATGGCTAGGAGGAAGGGCAAGGGTCATGTAAAAAGCACGGACTGCTGCTGGCTTGTAGGGAGTATAGATCTCGAGGGATTTGATCTCGATCCAGTTCAAGAACTTTGTCAAGTTATCATCTAAAGCCATAGCGCTTGGTGTCAGTTTGACTGAGTCAAGCACCATTTCTGAACAGACTAACCGATTAATCTGTTGCTTGATCAGCAACAATAGCTGATCAGCATCTGGCAACATTTGTGCTGTGAGTAAAAATACTTCCCGCCAACGTTTCTCCTGTAGGTGTTCGACTAGCTGTGACAAAGACATCCCAGTGCCGATCACAATCGCTCTGGCGGTAAAATACTCTTGAAATGTCAGATGCGAGAATGAGTAGATTCGTCTTGCCCGCTCTACCAATAGTCCATGCTGCACCTCAATAGATTTGAGTACTGCTAAGCTATCTAATTCTAGAGCTGCCTGGTTGCTTTGAGTTGCTGGTAATTTCCGTAAATAATCAGCAATTAATTGTTGCAGCCGAATTTCTTCAAAGAAATACTCCCCTTGCTCAAAGGTGATAACTGCTAATTGAGAAAGTAATTCTAGCTTGTGGGGCAAGGATAAATTACGATAAATATCATCTCGCTTAACACCCCGGGCTTCATCCCAGCGAATCAGTAGTAAGTCTAGTCCTTGCTGGTAAAGATCAGAGCGTTTTACAGGAAAGTCAGCTTTGGTTTGAAAAACCAGACAGGCTAGATTCAGCAAGACTGGTGTTGTTGCTAGTTCTCTAATTTGCTGATTTTCTGGCAGCTTCATCTGCTCGATAAACAGAGATGCTTTCTCCAAACCTGATTCTGGGTCATTCCTTGCTACCGCCACAAACCACTTTTTAGCAAAGTGTTGAATTTGTGCTGGTTTGAAGTCAGCAATCTCAACCTCAGTAAATCCCTGAAATCGATACTGTTGAGCTGCAATGCGACATGTGATAATCAGCTGATTTTTGTAATACTTTTCTGAAATCTTACGAATTTGTTGAATAACTTGATTACTGGCACTTTCCGGGACTTCATCCAAGCCATCCATTAAGATCAAGGCTCTGCCATAGCTGAGGATAGTTTCAATATCTTGTTCTGAAATACCACAACTTTGAAGCTCTTGATTAATGTAGTTAAATAGGCTGAAACTACATTCGATCATAGCATCCTCGGCAAAGTTTTTCAATCGAATCAACATCGGAACCCGATCCGATTGAAAATTTCCTTGATTGCACTGAATAGCCAGATATTGCAAAAAGGTGGTTTTCCCAGAGCCAGGTTTACCTAGCACCATCATTTTAGGATAGCGTTCTACCGCTTGCAGTCCTGGTATGCTTTCCCGGCGCACTTTGCCTATACCCAAGCGGTCAAATTCCTCCGCTGGGAAGCCTTGCAAATCGTCAATTTCCAACCATCGTTGACTAGTGATTTCTTCGAGAATATTCACATCCACGTAGATGTGATCTAAACTAACCGGTCGAGCAATATCTAATAGGCGTAGAGTGCCACACTGATTTTGAATTTTGTCATGGTAGTGCGATCGCACTTTGGTGACGATGGCATCAACTCTACTTTTGTCCTCAGCTGCTTTCTTTTCTGCATCTATCTGAGCATCTTCTGGTATAGCGACAATGTCTTCCATCTCCAAATCCAGATGAAAGCAGATTTCGCTAAAAACGCGGCGGTCAACGGGTTTACCGGCAAAAAACTTCCAAATCGGTTGGCGAGTTTCTATGCCGATTTCACCCGCAAAATATTCTTGTGTCCATCCCTTGCGTTCAAAAGCCTGTTTGGCTTTTTTGATGCCGTCTGGAGATGCCTGGAGAGATCGCTTTGCCATAGCTCAAGCTTAATTTACTGAAAAATCTTTCGACACTCATCTATAGATTTCCCGAAAAATAGGTCAAGAGCCACAAGGAACGGATCACAATGGGAAATTTTTGATCAGAGGGGGTGATGGGGTGATGGGGTGATGGGGTGATGGGGTGATGGGGTGATGGGGTGAGAAGTATATAGAAATCCTCAATCATTTGTGAAAAAGAACCTATGGTGAGATTCTTACTTCTGTTCCTCCACTTCCGGTCTGAGGTTCCTCTGCCCCTTTTCTGGTGTTTGACAACTCAAATCGGATTGCTATATTTTCTTCTATCCCACTCTCAAGGGTCCGACCGTTGATTGTTCTCGGACAAAAGATGACGTTAAACGTGAGGCAAGAGGATATCCATGTTGCCTGCAAGCCTTTTTCCTTTTCACCCTCTCCCATTTCTGGTGAGTCATTGGTATACATCAACTCAAACACAACAAAAACGCAATCGCAAACATCCAAACTTCATCCTGAAACTATAGCATCAATTCAGTTCAGTAATTTTTCGTACACTTTAGGCGTTCGGTGAAGAGGACTGTGAACCATGACTAACGGTATGATAACGACCTTCATTGATTACTGACTTGGTGTCATACTAAGGCTTATTTCTATATCTCAATCAACTTAACTCTACTTATGAACCATCGTTATTGGAGAACCTTTATCGAAGCAGCTGCTGTCACTACCTGCCTGATGTTTGTCAATGGGATTCCCCCAATGACTGAAAATTTTATCTCTGCAACCCTTATGAATAATAAGTTTTTCCAGAATTATAAGGATGGCGTTAAGGAAGTAGTCGCTCAAGAATCTACTTACCCCTTGAATAGTTTATCACTATCATCCTTAGGGAGTGTGGAAAGTTTACCTGAAAAATTATGGAATGTCAAGTTTAACCAATTAACAGCATCAACGGTTAGCCAGAAATATTTCATTGATTCTGCTTTTAGCTTAGGGAGTTTTTAATGATGCTATTCATAGGTTTATTACACTATAAATAGATAATCAGGAGTTAAAATGTTACAAGTGTGTCTACAGCAACCCTGGCCCCTGGATAAACCAATTAGCAAAATTGTATTTCCAGCAATTTTACCAAGCAGCTTGGGAAATTTTGCCACATTATGCTTGATGTTATCCCCACAGGAAATTCAGTATTATCTATTCAGCAAGCCCCACAGTCAATTTGTCTTCATCAATTCGCCTCATCCTATGCTACTATGGGTTACTGTGCTTGAGTCTACAGCACAGGACTCTCGGTTACTCCCTTGCTATCTAGACTTGAAAACCTCGAAAGTTCAGACCATTACTCGTTGCTTAGCAGATAAAGGCTTCTATCGACTACTGTTGTTTTCCACTGAAGAACCACAACGCTGTAACCAGGTAATGACCGTAACGCTTACACCCCAACAATGCCACATGTTACAAGAGTCGGCTAATACTGGTCAAACCTCACAACCTATAGCTCAACCCATAGTCAGCAGACGCATACTAAAGATAAAATTTGAACAACTCAAATCCCAAGTGTTGAATAAATGGGATGCTCTGGACAGGTTTAATTCCCCAACCCAGGCAGAACTTGCTCATTCCATTTCCTAGTTTCCAGCTTCTTCTAACCTTAGGTATTATCATATCATTGCTAGTATGATATAATTCACCTTTGAATACTTATCATTCTGGGAAGCTGGCTGATTAGTCATTGGTGATTGGGTAGATATGACAAAGAACAAATTGCTAATTATTAATAATGACTAATTAAAATTTATTCACGATCGAGATTTTCCTAATTGTTCACAATTGGCAAGAACTCCTTTCTCTGTGATGAATATTCCCAGGCAATTCCGTCTGGATCTTTACTTTGACTCCATTGTGAAAAGTCGGCATCAGATTTACGTTTACCAACTGTGCTGGAATGAACATTCAGTCGCTTCGCTAATTCGGCTTGGATCAGAGGTTGATAAACTTTCTTATCCTGCTTCTTTTTGACCGAGTTTTTTTGATCACCTGAAGCATCAGCAGTAAAGGCAGCTAGTTTTGAGGCAACAGATTCTTGTGATCGTGGAGTTTCTACCAATTTTGGGATTTCACTGGTAGAGAACTCATCTTTTTGGACCTGTAGTTCTAAAGACGGGGTTGGTTGACTGGTGTTGGATTCACTCTCAGGCTCGAAGGAGGATTCACTTTCAGGCTCGAAGGATGGTTCACTCTCATCAAAGATACTACCGAGAGCGCTAGCAGTCAGAAAGTAATAAACAGTGCCAATGTCATCATAGGTTCGACTCTGAGCTCCAAACTCCTGTGCCTTTTTCTCTAAATACTGTTTCGCTGCAGTTCCAGAAATATCTGCCTTGATCGACAAGTCAATGGGTGTCAGACAACCTTGGTTATCTTTAATCAGTTGATTGAAGAAGGGATTAACTTTCCGAGTCCACTTCTGCCATTGATATTGCTGCCAAAGCCTGATGATGATAATCAAGATTAGCATTGCCAGTACGATCGGCCATGCCTTTAGCAACAGAACCATCACCAATGCGAAGGGGATGATCAGAATGAGAATTCCAGTGGCACTGCTATCGATTACTTTTCCAGTCATCTGACTTCACGGGGTAGGGAAACCGCGTCTTTTTAAAGCGCGGAGGAACTACGACAAAGCGCGGTTTTAACCGCACCTTATCCCTCGCTCAACTGCTTGGGAGGGGGTATACTTAGTAGTTTATTCGTTTACGAGCCATTAAGGGGCTATCCACTAAAGTCGGGACTGTGGATTATTAGTAATTAGTGGACATTTCTACCAATCCCGATTACCCATTACCCGTAATAGTCACGGCTTCTTGCTAGTAGTCTTAGTTAACTCAGGTTAGTCAGAGCAAGACGTTTAAACATCGCTATCCGTGCCTTGGTTGCTAAGGTATCATCCAGTGGTTCTAATGACACTGGTATATGATACTTTTGCTTGAGGGCAGTTTGGATCAGCCAATCAGCAATAAAGGGGTTTTTCGGTAACAGCGGACCGTGGGAGTAGGTTGCGATCGCATTTCGATAAAATGCCCCTTCTGTGCCATCTTCCCCATTGTTACCATATCCTTTTACCACTTGAGCTAGGGGTTCGACATTACCTAAATAGGTACGACCACCGTGATTTTCAAAACCAATCACTACTGGAGTTTTCCCGAGCATAGCCTTTAAGTCTTGGGCTAGGGGTGATGCAGTAATCTCAAATACCACATTACCAATGCAACGGCGAGCATCTACGCCAGGATGCTTGCTGACCAAATCCAGCAACCCTAATCCCTGAATCCGCTTACCTAGAGCAGGTTCATAGTAGTGACCTAGCAATTGAGGTGAGCCACAGGTAAATACCCCCGGTGTACCTCCTTCAATTTTTTCTTGTAGGGCATTGGCTTTGCTACCTTGTAAGTCTCGCATAACAATTTCTTGCTGTCTATCTTGAGCACCACCACCCATGAAGATATCCACTTGATAGAATTGCTCAGCAGGGGTTTGCTGATCCAGGGGGATTAGATTGACTCTAATGCCTCGCCACTGGGTTCGTTGTTGTAAGCAGATCACATTACCGCGATCGCCGTAGGTACTCATTAGGGTAGGGTAAAGCCAGCCTATAGTTAATTCTAGTTGTTCGGAATTCATCTTGGGTTGAAGGTGATTTGGTTGTTCGCCTTATACTGTCTGTATGTAATAGGAGGACTATTTCCAGATAATTCTTGGTATTTATCGGCAAAACCCATAAGTATAACCATCCTTTCTGTGAACTCTGAGTAAATTCTTGACGTGCAAGCTTATCGCCTTTTTTCCGGGAACCGTGTAATTAAAGGAGTTGCTTTTGCTTCTGGGATTAACCCTCCCAAACTCCCCCGTCAAAAGGTTTTTAGCTATATCACCACGCTTTCCAACCTTTGATGGGTTTCAATGGGTTATGTCTAATGGGGTAGCCATATTTATTGAGCGCAGCTTTTTGCCTGCCTCCCTGTCCTTTGCAGGTAACTACTAGCGGTTGATAGGTTCTCAACACCAAAGCTTCAACGTCTCCAACACAAGCTGCATCAATCCAATGCTGCTTGGGTAGTCCCAACTTAGTCCGGTTGTATTTGGTCTGAGCACCCGTGCCAGTAACCACAGGTTTTATTTCGTTGAGTACCTTTACTACTTTGTTCCGAGTTGTATTGACCGCTGCTGCATCTCTCAATGGCGAAAGCGCCTTGTTTTTGATTTTTTGTAGCAAGCCTGGTTTCTTTTTTAGGAATTCTTCAATAGGTCTATTGCCTTTTCGTTGATTACATTTTTCACAAGCTAGACAAAGATTGCTGACCCGTTCGCGTAGCGTCGGCTTTGCCGAATCACTGCCTCCTTTGGATTTTGGGTGAATGTGCTCAATCTGTAGGGGAATATTTTGCTTGCCACAATAGGCGCACTCCCTCCCCCACTTCTCAAGTAAATATTCCCTCACCTCATACCCGGCTAGTTCACCTTGTTGGTATTCCACCCCATTGATTTCAGGATCCTGCATTTTTTGAGTGTCAAACTTGACTATTTCAATCCAAATCTCATTGACTGGACAAAACTTAGTTAGTCGTCTTACCCAGGTTTCAATAGTCAAAACCCTGTGTTCTAGACTGGGAGGAATCCAACCCTCTGGACGCTTACGATTAAGAAATCTTGGCTTCCTGTAACGGGTATTGCGATTACGCCTCCCACCCCTAACGCCACTTCTAGATTCTAGTTTTTTCTTTATCAATCCTCCTCTGTGTTCTAGCTCCATTCCCCAAATAACTTGGTCGTCCTGGACTAGAGCAAACCCAGTCACCTTACTGCCTGGATCTATTTTGATTTGACAAGGGGAGATAGTCGGATTGGCGATTGCAGCCTTGAGGATAATCGTGAATGGATACATCCTAAAAACCGCAGCTTTTCCTTTATCTAACAATCGACGCGCTTTCTTGGGGGATATGGGGTTTAATGGTTGTTTGTCTGTGTCAATAACTAATACATAATTCTGCATTTTTAGTGCGTCTCAAATCGGTAATGTTTTCCGGACTTCGTCCCGCTACGCGAACGACCATGTTGTAATGGCTTGTCGTGTCAACCACACATTTTGCCTTCACCTTAATGGTTGACGATAGAGCTGGGAGCTGGAGTTCACTCCCAGGTATCATGACCAAAACAACGTAGGAAATTAATCCTTGGTCTGCAACCTAGTTAGGTAAATTTCCGAGTTTTGCCGGAAATTACCAAGGCTTTTACTAGGTGCTGAGCAGTTATGGGAGAAGCTGATCCAAGCTTTTGCTTCGCACCATTGCACTCCAGATTAGAGAATGCTAGAGAGCTGGTCAAGTAATAGAAGTTGACAAGGGATGCAGTGGTCTGACGGGGGTTTCCCCCACTCGCGTTTTGCATGGCTGACAAAGTCCGATACTTCGACCAAGCACTTGATCAGGATATTTCTATTACCATTACACCCCATCATCCCATCCTCTCATCACCCCATTATCAATTGGCCTAGTTTTCTGATCACTTAACCGATGCTCTAGGAGACTACAATGAAACTTGTGGTTTGCTGCCTATCGATAAATCAATGCTGCAAGCAATCTCTGCTCTAACCCTAGGGTTCCAATTTGCTTCTCCAGGGCCAATAATCGTTGAACTCGGACCCGTAACAATCCGCTGGTACGGACTATTGATTGCCTCAGCAGTGTTAATTGGAGTTAGCCTTTCCCAATACCTAGCCAAGAATCGTAACGTTAACCCAGATTTGTTGGGCGACTTGGCTATCTGGCTGGTGATTTCTGCGATTCCTGGTGCCAGACTTTACTATGTCTTGTTTCAGTGGGAACAATACGCCCAGCGTCCAGACCAAATTATTGCGATTTGGAATGGTGGGATTGCCATTCATGGCGCTATCTTGGGTGGTATCTTAGCTGCAACAATTTTCGCCCGCCTCAATAAACTGTCTGTCTGGCTGTTAGTTGATCTAGTAGTTCCTTCCCTGATATTAGGTCAAGCAATCGGACGTTGGGGGAATTTCTTTAATTCCGAAGCCTTTGGTGCTCCCACGGATTTGCCTTGGAAATTGTATATTCCACCACTACAGCGTCCCCCAGGCTTTCAGAATTTTGACTATTTCCATCCCACCTTTCTCTATGAGTCTGTGTGGAACTTATTGGTCTTTGGGTTACTGATGACTCTGTTCTTTCGGGATTTACGCCGCAAACCCCATCTTAAGGTAGGCACGATGGCCCTAGTTTATATGGTCGCCTATAGTACTGGTCGCTTCTGGATTGAGGCATTGCGGATGGATAGTCTGATGCTCGGTCCATTACGCATTGCTCAAGTGGTCAGTTTGGTTGCGATCGCATTGGGAGTTGCTGGTTTAGGCTGGCTGTATTGGATGGGTCGGTCTTTGCCAGATGTTGTTCCAGCCGATAATCAGCAGTGGGATACGGTATCTAAATAAAAAAAAGCCCCAGAGTTTAGCTCTAGGACTTCACCAGGGTGCATCTACCACTTTATTTTTACTGGGTAGATCAGGTTAATCCGGACAATTTTGGAATATGGCAATCTGTGATAAGTTGTGATATTGGAAAGATCGCGCGTAAGCTATCAGCTATCAGCTATCAGCCAACGGCTTAATGCTTACGATCGCGCAACGGATGATTCGAGGGCATGTTACCTATAGGTGAGTCTCTGGTATAGCAGTCCCCAGGGCAGGCGCGGACATGACAAAAGTCTCAAACCTAAGTAAGCGCAAGAGTTTGACTTCTGACTTCTGACTTCTGACTTCTGACTTCTGCTATAACTCGGGATTAATCACAAATACCAATTACCCTTTACCAATGACCAATTATTCAAGTTTGACAATATTCATGTTCTCGTAAATTATAGGAAACCTCAAATTCCAGAAGTTTCTCCAACGTTTCTAGCTTCTTCAACCCAGCTATCAAACAACTTTTGATTCTTTTTAATCCATTCTTGGCTATGGCGACGGATATCTGCTGGGCTATTTTCCCCCTTTTCGGCCCGTAGGCTTTCAGCATTAATATCCTCAATCGACATCTTAAATCGCTCAAACAATTTTCTGGCTGCTGGGTTGGCTGCTATAAATTTTTTGTTGGCCACAAAGCGAACCCGATCCACCGCAAATCCGAGATTTTTACCATCGATTGAAGTATGTTTTTCTGTCAACCCTTTCTGGGCTTCTGGTAGATTGGTTTGGGCAACTTCTAGCCAAACCACATCCTCACCTGGTTTTAATACCGTAGCCAGCCACAGGGGAGTCCAAGTGTAGTATAAGACGGGTTTTCCTTGTTTGTAGCGAGCAATGCTATTCGCAATTAGGACGCTATATTCTCCTTGGTCGTGTTCGACAGTATCCCTGAGCCCATAAGCATCTAAGTGATGCTCAATAACTAACTCACATCCCCAACCGGGAATACAACCGGCTAAATTGGCCTTACCATCTCCATCGGAGTCAAAGAGTTTGGCAATTTTAGGGTTTTTGAGTTGTTCCAAATTGGTGATATTGTATTTTTCAGCAGTTTTTTTATCAATCTGATACCCTTGCAACAGATCAGAAACAATAACTCCAACTCGCTCTAATTTCTTTTCGCCACCATTTTTTTCAAAGAATTCTGTGTGTAACTTTTCCCAGTGGCTAGCGGTAAAATCGAGGTCGTTATTACCCAAAGCGATGTGGCTGGTGGTTGGTTGGAGTTGTTTGGGTTTTTCAATCTCGTAACCGAGCTTTTCCAGAGCCGTGTTAACGATGTGTGTCATGAATTGTGAATCGGCTAGATAACCATAGGTAGAGCGTACCTTCACCCCTTTCCCAGGTAGGGCTATTTCTGATGCAGTTAATTCGGTTGTAGCTTGGGGAATTTGTTGCCAGCTGATGAAACCCACAAGCAATGCCACTAAAACCGTTACAGCAACAGTAGTCCCAGTCCGTGGTTTACTGGTTAACCTCAAACGCACAAAACCAATCGGTCCTCGCTCTAGCCAAGGGATTTGGTTGTTGCCTTGACTCACCACTTGAGTGATCCGGTCGAGCATCACCGCAATCAGCACGATGCTTAATCCTCCCACAGCAGCTAGTCCGACATTCACCCGACCGAGACCTTGTAAGACCATCTGTCCCAGTCCCCCGACACCAATCATAGAAGTCACCACCGACATCGATAGTGCTAATAATATGGCTTGGTTGACTCCAGCTAGGATAGTTGGCATTGCTAGGGGAATTTGCACTTCCCAAAGCATTTGTATTGGGGTTGAGCCAAATGCGATCGCAGCTTCGACAACTTCTGTAGATACTTGTCGGATACCTAGGTTGGTCAGGCGAATCAAGGGGGGAACAGCAAAGACTAGAGTAGCGATTACTCCTGGCACTGCACCAATGCCAAATAGCATTACTACTGGGACAAGATAGACGAATGACGGCAGGGTTTGCATGGCATCAAGCAGAGGTCGCAGGAATTTCTCCACGCGATCGCTACTAGCACAGGCAATGCCAAGGGAAATGCCAATCACCACGCAAAAGACTACAGCTGTCACCACTAGCGCCAGGGTAGTCATGGCTTGTTCCCAAGCTCCAAAAAAGCCAATCAAGGTCAAGGCAATAAGGCTATAAATAGCAATTTTACCCCCAGCAATTTGCCATACTATCAAGCCCAGAATAATCAGGAAAATTAGGGGAGGAATCGATAGGAAAAGCGATTGTATCCCTTCCAGAGTCCAGGTAATGGGCAAGCTAATTGCTTGAAAGAAGGGACGGAAGTTGTCAACTAGGAAATTAACTACTGCGGTAATCCACTCGTCCAGGGGTAAGGTATAAAGCTCAAAGGGATTCAAGATAATATCTAGACCGACTTGGCTTGTTGCGATATTATTAAGGGATAGAATTAAAGAATTGAACACAATACTATTCCGAGGAACCTTCTTATAGTATAGATTGTCGATTTATCTAGATATTTTCTTTGTAAGCATTCAGCATTCAGCATTCAGCATTCAGCATTCAGCATTCAGCATTCAGCATTCAGCTAAAGCGCTACTTGAGATGCTACTTGAGGTGCTATCAGCTGTTGTCTTGGACAAGCTTTTGAGGTTTGCCAATACTAGCGATCAGATCAGACTGTTCGACCATTCCTTTGAATGTACCGTCAGTATCGACTACAGCAACAGGAAGTCCATCTCGGTAGAGGTGAAATATATCTTCTAGGTGGGTGGAAGCGTTGACTGTGGGGAAGTCCGTTTCCATCACTTCAGTAATGTCTTCGCTTCCTTTTTGGAGGACTGCTTCGAGCCATTGTTTCTTGACAATTCCAACCGGTTTGCTGTGTTCATCGACAACATACATTTGTTGGAGGTGATGGTCTATCATCTGTTCCAGTCCAGCCTTAGCAGAGTTTTCTGTAAGAACTAAGGCAGGGGTTTGACGAGCTATTGACCCAGTTTTTAGGACTTGGGCGCGGTTAACATCTTGGATGAATGCACTGATGTAGTCGTCAGCTGGTTGGTTAACCAGTTCTTCTGGTGTGCCAGTTTGGACGATATAACCGTCTTTCATCACTGCTATGTGATCGCCCATCTTCAGGGCTTCTTGAATATCATGGCTGATAAATACAATGGTTTTGTGCAGTTCTGTCTGGAGTCGCAGTAATTCATCCTGCATGTCCCGCCGAATTAGGGGGTCGAGGGCGCTGAATGCCTCATCCATGAGTAAAATCTCGGCATCTGTGGCTAAAGCGCGGGCTAAACCGACCCGTTGACGCATGCCACCACTGAGGGATGAAGGTAAATAATCTGCCCATTGGGATAAACCTACCACTTCTAAGGTTTCCAAGGCTTTTTTGCGGCGTTTTGCTTGATCTATCCCCCGGACCTTGAGACCATACCCGACATTTTCTGCAACTGTTTTGTGGGGAAATAATCCAAATCGCTGAAACACCATTGATACCTTGCTCTGGCGAATCTCTCGCATCCGCTTCTCATCAACATGGGCAATGTCTTCATCATCGATATAGATATTGCCGCTGGTCGGATTAATTAAGCGGTTAATACAGCGAGCTAGGGTAGATTTTCCGGAACCGGATAACCCCATGACCACAAACAATTCTCCTTGATTGACTGTCAGAGAAACATCAGCAATACCTAAGACTTGACCAGTTTTTTCTAAGATAGAATCCCTACTCCCACCTTGGCGAAACAGTTTGAGGGCAGCTTGGGGTTTTTCGCCATAAATTTTAATCAGATGTTCAATACGAATTTTGGGGTTTGAATTAATATTATTCATTAGAAATTGGTTATTGGGGAAAAGGTCATTGGGGAAAAGGTCATTGGGGAAAACTCCTAGGTTCTAACAGTTAATCAGTAAGCTCCACACTTTTTATTATTTTTATGACCATTCACCTTAAATTTCATCTGGGTCAATCCCTGCCTGTCGCAGTCTCTCTGCTAATTGCTCAGCTCGTTGCTCAGCTACTTCAGCTTGTTGCTCAGCTACTTCAGCTCGTTGCTCAGCTACTTCAGCTCGTTGCTCAGCTGCTTCTTCTGGTAAGGGAACTAGATTCCCATCCCGGTCATAAAAGCGCAGCCATACTGCTGAGGTTTCCTCAATGGTTCCAGACCATGCTCCTAACCACAAGCCTAAGGGCTGACACCATAGCCACCCTTGTTCATTTGGGGTTAGCTCCTGGTAGCCATTGTCTATATGTAAATACCATCCTTGCAATGAATCTGGGTCAAAGGGTTGGTAGACAAAATAATTTGGAGTTCGGAAGGTCTGGCAGTAGATGCTCTTCTTTTTACCTGTGTCAACTTGCTTTGTGGAGGGGGACATCAGCTCGATTATTACATCTGGGTAGCGACCCTGTTCTTCCCATACTACCCAACCCAGGCGTTCTCGACTACCGTCTACATTCAAGACTACAAAGAAATCTGGCCCGCGAAAGTCCCGGTTTCGTGCTTGTTCACTACTGAAGTAAACAAACATATTGCCCCCAACAAAGTAATCGTCTCGGTCAGCTAAAGCAACGCGCAGTGAACGGATCAGGGCGTTCATGGCTATGCGGTGGCGGTCACTCTCCAAAGGTTCTCCATCATCAAAGATTAAATCGGTTGGTGGCATCGGGGGCTCCCAATCCACACTATCGGTTGCAGTTGGGGATACTGTTTCGGTCTTGGTTATGCTGCTCACAACAGATCTACCGTCACGTTTGGAAGCCTGGTATCTAATCACTGGGAAAGAAAAACGCACTAAGAGCGCGGTGTTAACCGCCGATACGAACGTCTTTCCCCTAGACTAGTATATCTGTTCTGTGAACCTGATGCGATCGCAATCCTAAATCGTTTGTCAAAAATACTTCCGTTGAAAATAAGTAGTCGGACAAAACTAAAATTAACTCTTTAAATAGGGAGCAGGGAGCAGGGAGCAGGGAGCAGAGGGACTTTTGGCAACTTTACACAAATTAATACAGTTAGGTTTATTTTTGTCCAGGTACTTAGTGCTGAGTCCTCAATACAGAAACCAGAGTAAAAACTGTTACTGTTGACTAGTCAACAGTGTTTCAACTTATAGTATAACTTGACATAAAATACTTGATTGAAACATTTTTTAGCAAGACTACATAGACTAACTCTTTGCTAGTCTAAATCTGAAGAGATGTTGCAGTTACAGCAGTTTTAAATTGGCTGAGATACAAATTATTGGATTTTAGGGAGCAGGTAAGAAGTAAAAAATGCTGTGTACCCGATAGCTATGAAAAACGCTGTGATCAATTAGGCTTTTTTTATAAAATAAATTACTATTGCTGCAAGGCCAGGCAAACGCCCCGATTCAATAAATTTATGGCCTACAAAACCGTATCCGGATCAATTCCCCGTTCTTGTAATAGCGCTCTCAGACGTGCCACTTCAGCTTCCGCCTTTTCAGCTCGTTCTTGTCCTGTCAGCAATAGATTACCTTCACTATCCCACCATCGCAGCCAGATTTGGGTTTGATTCTGGTAGCTTCCCGACCATTTTCCCAGTTCTACTTTTAACGGAGCAATCGGATAATGACCCCGTTCGTTCGGTGACATCTTCTGATAAAATCCATTTACCAGATTGTAGACTTCTAGTTCATTGTCCTTGATCAAAAATATGGCGTAGTAGGGAATCCTCATCACTCGTTCGTAGACCCAGAATTTCCCAGGACGCTGACCCTTTTTCTTATCCTTGGTCTGAGGGGTAACAGTTGCTAGCTGAGCCAGTGATGTTTTGTCCCGTTCCTCACTCCCATCCCTGCTTGCCAGTTCGATAGCAATCAGGGGTGGAATGTATTCCCTACGAAGCACGTAGGAGCGACGAATCTGACCATCAAGCTTGGGGGGAACATCTGGAATATAGAACCAATCAGGAGCTTCGGCTCCTGTCTCTGGGGGGTCGGTTTCTCGCCAGTAGATGCCGCAATCTTGACCAATGATGTACTGACCATCAGGGTGAAGCTGTTGCAGTACTGAACCAATTGAATCGGTTAGGAGCAGAGTTTGGGGATGCTCTTGAAAGTTTTTGCCTACGGCACGCTCCGCGAACACAAAGGTGCCATCCGACTCTGGTAATTGGGTGTGGTCGGGAAAGGGTTGGGAAAAATCTGGGTTGGGAGTGAGGGTTTTCGGTTGAATATTTTGAACCATCCCACTAGAAATTAAACTGGGTTCGCAGCAGTCCAACCCCAATGGTATCATTTTCATCATTGTGTTCTGGATCGATAATCACCAAAACACCAGGAGTGATAAAGATTCTATCAGTGAGTGGGTAGCGATAAGACAGTTCGAGATGGTATGATACATCGCGATCGCGACGACCAGCAACATCATTACTAGCTAGTCTCGGAGGCATGCCAACAATTAGATTCAACTGGCTGCCTAGTTTTCCGATGTCTGGGAAAGCGGCGGTAATTGCCCAGCTCCAAATATCTGCTTTTGATCCGGTTGATCCATCGAAATCATTGTTGCGGGGTGAGGATTCTGCGATCGCATTGCTATAACCAACCCAACCCCCTAGGGTAAAGCGATCGCTAAATCGATAGCTAGTCGATACACCCAAGCTATTTGATGAGGTGGCTGTATTTGAGCCAAAGGGAGATTGAGCGAATTCGCTACCGAGAAACGATGCAGTGTTGGCTGTTTCAGGAGAGTAGTACCGGACATAGGTCAAGGCCATACCAAAACGATCAGAGGGAGTGAGGGTCACCTGAGCCAAAGCACCAAAGGCACCATTGAACAGTCCAAAGTCTGAATTAGAGGCAGAACCAGTGTAATAGGCTGCTCCAGTAGCAATCACGTCATTGAATTGATAGTATATTGCAGCACCAGCGCCAAAACCCAAGTCGTAGATGTAATTATTGAATCCAAAACTGGAAATGGTAAATACTGGATTGAGGGTGGGAATCAAAGCACTTGCTCCCTGACCTGCTGCTGTTATAGATACCAGACCTTTATTACCTAGGGGAAACCGATAGAACAGCTGGTTTAATTTAACATCATTGCCGGTATTAGTGGCAAAACCAAACTTTGTCATGGCTGTGCCGGTGAAACCAGTGCTAAAGTTACTGGTATTCCCTGGCCGAAGTCTAGTGCGCAAAAGGTCTCGACCAGTGAAACTGGTGTCAAAGTTGAGAGTTGCCCGGCCTCCCAACAGAGTATTAGTATCATCAAAATCTTCTGTTGGGCTTTGACCAGAAGGAACTGCTTTTTTCCCCCCAAAGCCAGTAGCTAGAGCAATATCTACACTCCCACGCAAGATAGTAGTAGTAGAAAACTGATGGTCTTCGAGGAAAGTAACCCGCCCTTCCAAGTTATCGACCCGAGCCTGTACAGTAGCCAATTCATCACTGAACTCTTCTTGTAGCCTTTGCATTGCTGCTAAATCAGCTTCCGTTACCAAGTTGGCTGTTTTCCCAATAATCATGGCATTCACCCGATTTAGGCAAAAATTCAAGCCAAACGCAAACTCGTAGCGAGTCAGGGCGCGGTTACCGCGATAGGTGTCATCCTCGTAACCAGTCAGGCATCTATAGCGCTTCAACAAAGACTGTAGTGCTTCGTAAGCCCAATCCGTAGGTTGGACATCAGACAGTTCATAAACTGGTGTTACCCGCTCCATTGGTCCATTACTCAACGGATCTGTCACACCTAAGTTTTGGGATATATCTAAACTATTATCTGGACTATTATCTAAACTATTATCTAGACTATTGGAGTTAGTCTGAGTAGATGGGATGTCTAATAGTTTGGAAATCGGTGCTACCTGACCCATAAAGGGATTACTCACAGTGTCTGCCACCTCTAGGTCTGGCGGTGACTCTAGACTAGTCAAGCTAGCTGTCGATATCCCAGAATGGGGAATAGAGGTAGTGGTCTTAAACTCCAGTTCATGGTGGAATTGGTCGGTTAACTGAGGAGTTTTTGGGGGAGTTTTTAAGTACTCTCGCGCTAGATATTTCTGGTTGGGGTTAACATCTGACCAATCTGCTGTCAAGGTTTCTAGTTTGCTCTCAGCCATGGCGGGGGTAATGGTTACCAAATGGACACCAAGTACTATCGGTGTCAGTGGTAATGCACCGCAAAATTTTTTCACAATTCTCCTCACACAAGAAAAATAAAGGGTAAAAGCTCGAAGGCAATACCACACCAATAACAGCGATACACGGATAGCAAAAGAAATTTATTCCTTTTGCCTTCTGTTGACTTTTGTCCTTCTATGGAACAACCCTGATGTTGTTATTCACAGCTTCGATGGCTCGGTTAGCAACATCTTCCGGTATCCGAGTGTACTGTAGATCTTCGTTCAAGTCTTGACCGTCAGTCAGAATCCAATTTATCAGGTCTTTAACCCCTTGGGCTAGTTCTGCTTTAGGATACTTTTCGTAGACAAACAGCCAAGTTATACCTACAATTGGATATCCCTCTTCTGGGTCATCTATATTTTCGATGGTGAAGTCATCATTGAACTGCACATTGTCTAGGGCTTTATTCGCTTGATCAACCGTAGGCTTGACGTAGCGACCAGCTTGGTTTTCCAGCCTGGCCATTGGTAGGTTAAGCTGTTTAGCATAACTCGCTGGTACATAGCCAATGGCACCGTCAATTCGCTTAACTTCGCTAGCTACTGGTCCATTTCCCGGAACACTAGAGAAGACCTTAAAGCCCCAATTAGGTTTTCTACTGGCTCGGATTCTGCCATTAGTAATTTCATTCAAATATTTAGTAAAAATAAAGCTAGTACCGCTACTACCTGAGTGGACAACTACTTGAATCTTACGGTTTGGCAGGCGGGAGTTAACTTGCTTCCAATTAGAAATTTGACCTGTGAAGATTTTACCTAGAGTTTCTCGGGATAGCTTAACATCGGTGGTTATTCCTTGAAGATTATAAACCACAGCCAAAGATCCTCCAGCCGTTGGTACCATCAACAAACCCCGTTTCATTGAGTTTCTCTCTACAGGAGTTGGAATTACATTGCTCGCTCCGAAGTCAACGGACTGATTCAGAAATCGTCTAATCCCACCACCACTGCCAATGGCACTGTATTTGAGCTTTACATCGGTTGTTTGTTCTTGGTATTCTCTAAAGTAACGCCGATAAAGAGGTTCAGGAAATGTAGCTCCCGCACCAGTCAGGGATTGAGCGATCGCACCACTGATAGAACCAAAGCCAACGGTAACGGTTACCGCTGTTGCTGTTAAAACCTTTTGCCAAAAAAATTGATAGCCAATCATTAATGTATCCTTAATTTATTCTAGTATTACAATTTTTAGTATTCTTAATCCTATAGATTACGCGATCGCTGAAAGCGGGACTTCGTCCATCGCGTCAATAACAATGTAAGCATTCAGCGGTCAGCCGTGAGCTGTCAGCCTTCAGCTAAAAGCTCACGCTATGGAACCGTCAGCTGATGTAACAGAGATTAAACCAATGCTTACTTGTTTTATTCAAAAGCACCTCATTAGCTGATAGCTGATAGCTGATAGCTGATAGCTGATAGCTTACATAACAATATAATTTATATGACGACTATTTCAAGTCTAAAGTTTCGCCAATTTTACTGGCGTTATAAGTGGGCAATCAATAGTGGGCAATCAAATTTATCTCATCAGAGAGTTTACTATAAAACTCTAAGCCAAGTTTAATGCTATTTTACAAGAAAGGAAACATTTTTTTGGTGTGACATGGAGATGAGTTTACTGCGAAAATTTAGCTTGACACTGGTTTCATTCCTTGCACTTAGTCTCCCAGCTGGCAAGGCATTTGCCCAAAGCTTTGGGGGGATATATCAGGAGATTTCTATCTCTGAAGTGCCAGCTCCTGCTATCACTGCGGCCACTGTTGCTGCTGGTGTCTCACCCACGGATGCAGCAATCGAGATTGGGGGTGATGGCAAGCTAATCTATGGACTGAGTGGTCAGAACTCCCAGGGCAACCGCTTTGAAGTGGATGTCAATGCCATTGGGGAAATTCAGCAGGTTGAAGAAGAAATTGACCAAAGTCAGGTACCCCCAGAAGTACTCAAAGGTCTAAGAGTCTGGCTACCTGACTTCCAGCCTACTGTGATAAGAAGGAGCGTCCGGGCCACAGACGTTATATACGAATTCAATGGTAAGGATGTGCAAGGCAACAACCTTCAAATTGAAATGCCGTCCAAGGGTGGGAGGTTGATGCTCTTTACCTATTGAACCAGGGACTAACTCTACCTAGGTTTTAGGGAGCAGGGAGTAGGGAGTAGGGAGTAGGGAAAAGGGAACTTTGGATCAGGGAAAAAATCCTGTGTACCTCGGCAGTCTTGATGCTGTCGCTCATGCTGGAAACTATAGCAGTTGTTGATGGGGGGAACCCCCGCCTGAAGGCACTGCCTCCCCAAGACCGTGCTAAATCGCTAGTTCTCTGCTCTCCTAACGACGGAAGTATGGTTATTCAACCGAATTTGATATTACTCTTCTGGGCAGGTAAGTGTTAACTTGCTTCCAATTGCCGATTTGACCTGTAAAGATTTTGCCTAGAGTCTCCCGAGATAGTCTGACAGAGGAGACTACACCTTGGAGATTGTAAATCACTGACACAGCTCCCCCGGCTGTGGGCACCATTTGTAAACCCCGTTTCATCTGACTTTTCTCCTCATCGGTTGGGGGCATATCAGTGCCAGCGAAATCAACAGACTCGTTAATGAATTGCTCAATGCCAGTAACACTGCCAATGGTGCTGTAATTTACGTTAACGCTGGTTTCTTGTTGGTATTGAGAAAAGTAACGCTGGTAAAGGGGTTGGGGAAATGATGCACCGGCACCAAACAATGGTATTGCACTTGCTGCCTTGAGTGAAATCAATACAATGGCAACTGTAACTGTTAAGGTTATCAATGTCCGACGGGACTTGATTAGAGCTAAACTCATTTGTCTATAAGGATTCAGGATAATTTAAGAGTACAGATAGTTGGTAAGTAAGCATTCATAGCAAAGGGAACAGGGAACAGGGAACAGGGAGTAGGGAGTAGGGAGTAGCGATGCAGCGCGGTCTTGGGGGTTTCCCCCATGAGCGACTGCATCAAGACGGGAGTAGGGAATATGGCATCAAAATTCTCTCAATTCCTACACGGATTGCTACAGCTGTCAGCTATCAGCTATCAGCTATCAGCTATCAGCTTATGGGGGAAAGCATGACATTTCGAGATCCGGATTAGCTCCTCCAGCACCTGAAGTCAAGCAGGGATAAGCGTTCAGGACTTTTGCGATTGACCTTTGGTCACGCTACGCGATCGCATAATCCTTCTTAAACAAATTATTAGCTGGAATGAAAATCAAGGGTAAGCACAGTAAGAAGAAGTCCTCACCTGGGCAGATTTGTTTTCTGGAAAGCCTGTGCCAGGTATCGGAAAACCCCCAAGTGCAAGAAGTTGCGGAAAAGTTCGTTCGTGCCAACTCTTTCAACCCTTCTAAAATTTGCTAGTATATATGTGGTTTCTTTCTCCCGCACCTTGAAAACCCGAATTACTTGCCTCCGCGCGCACCCCAATAGACATTAAATTAATGTAGCGTAAGGAATAATGAGTAGGTGCTAGAAGAGAAGTAAACAAACAACATAATTCACAACAAAAGTAAACAAACAAAAGTAAAAGTAGTTAATTGTAAACAAAAGTAAATTGTTTAGCGGCAGAAAGAAATCCGTTTGGTGGTCAGCGCTTGGTGTATTCGGCAATTGAAATGGAGTACCTCATGAGAGGCTCTCGTCTAGAAGTAGAAGTTTCGACTTCTCAATTACTTCAGACGCTGGACAGCTGTCTTGAGTCAGCTAGCCAGGGTCAGCCCCATATTGTCACCAAAGATGGTGAACAGTATGCGGCTGTCATTTCAATGCCTGAATACGCCCAGTTGCAGTACTATCTTCGGCTTTTGGATTCAACCGCATCACAATTGTTGCAGGAAGCTTCGGATAAGGCGTTGGACTCTGAAGAGTTGTTAAGAAATCAGTCTTCTCCTCAAGACAGCAGCCCTTTGGGGACTCCTTCTAAAGGAGTTCAGAATGAAGATTGCCGTCAAACAAACAAAACAAGTCCGCCAATACGCCAGAAGTCATTTATCTCCTCAGTCCTACACCGCCTATCAAGACTTTTTAGATAGGTTGCGCAAGGGCAAAAAAATAATAGGAGAGAGGCCAGTAGATTTCCATAGACCTAACTGCTATCATTTCCAGCTGTCTACAGGAGATTGGATTATTTATTGCGTAGAGCACAAAAGGATTTTGTGGTTTGAATTAACTGAGATAACTGTTGAGGTTTTGTATCCCAAGGAAAACGTTGATCAAATAGTTACTCTTGCTCTTGCTCTCATGCACTCTGACCCTGCCAGACCGCCTCAAAATTTACTGGGGCAATTAGTTAATTCTAGTATATCGATAGCAGATAACTCTCAACGCCTAATTTTCGCTGTGCAATTTCTTCTGACTATTGGTACTGCCATCTTGATGCTCTTGCCTCAGTTCACTTCTAGTTCACTGGAAGAAAAAATTCAGCCACCGACCTCTGAGTCTGGGGCAGTTACAGAGGAACGTGATCAGATCGCTGATACTGAAAGCAATCGCAGTCCTTGATCTTACTCTTTTGGAATCCTGGCGTTGCTGATTCTGAGTATGGTTTTGCCCCCCTAGCCCCCCAATTTTGGGGGGAAAAAGACTTTCAAAGTCCCCCAAAGTTGATACGGCTGGCGAAATTAATATTTGTTTACAAAAGGATGAGCAGATGTGGAAAAGATCCTTTGTTCGTAGTTGGTTTGGGAGTTACAGTTGAAACAATTGTATCAGTTATCAAACTGAGGAGTTGC
>NZ_JAAHHU010000460.1:0-3385 GCF_010672095.1 Moorena sp. SIO3I6
CTGAAGCAACGGTTTTCCCTTGTGCTGCTGCTATCGAGTTTCCCTCCATCATCGCCACCACAATTGAGCCTTGCACAAGCAGTAAAAACTGTCGAGCCAATAATTCAGGATCAGTAATGCCTGCAGCTTGAGCGAGATCCAGAATATAGGCATAAACCGCTTGTTGGTGCTCCAAAGCCGCCTGATAACCTGGGTGCTTGGGCTTGGCCAACTCTACAGTAGCGTTAATGAAAGCACAGCCACGAAAATCTGGAGCTTCAAACCATAATTGAAGCACATCAAAGATTGCTAATAGACGCTCTTTGGGATCTGAACTATGTTGGGCAACAGTTTCTATAAACCAGGCACGCCAAGACTCGCCCCGCTGTCGTAGGAATGCTTCAATCAGAGCATCCTTAGATTTGAAGTGGTTGTAAAGTGACATCTTGGCCACACCAGACTCGGAAATGATGCGATCAATCCCTACATTCTGAATACCCTCTTGGTAAAAGAGCTCAGAGGCTTTCTCTAAAATGCGATCGCGAACTGGTTTACGAGATGAAGTCAATTTGGTCATGGTTACTGAATCAGATTTGAATAGACAAGTCTGTCTACTTTAGACTAACACTTTCCCCTCCTCAGTGTTCTTACCCTTGACCATCGGGCACTGCTTAACAAAACTTTACAAAAAAATCAGCGGAAAATCCTTGACTTTAGACAGACCTGTCTATTAAGCTAATAATATACAGACAGGTCTACATAAATAAGCGGTCTACATAAATAAGGGGATTTCTGATGGCACGACAATTTACCAATATTGCTTTTACCCCTGGAGTCAAAAAGGCTCAAACCCGCTACGGGTCTCGGGAAATTTATGACCAATTCGCCAAACGAGGCATTAGCGAAGATACTCTGACTGCTAAAGAAACAGAATTTATCGCTGCACGGGATAGTTTCTATATGGGTACCGTCAACAGTAACGGTTGGCCTTACATCCAGTTTCGTGGAGGGCCCAAAGGATTCCTCAAAGTTCTGGACGATCAAACCTTGGGTTTTGTGGATTTTCAAGGAAATCTGCAATATATCAGTGTCGGTAACTTGTCTGAAAGCGATCGCGTTTTTCTATTTTTGATGGATTACGCTCACCGTCGCCGATTAAAGATTTGGGGAAGGGCTCAAGTTATTGATAACGACCCACAACTGCTCAATCAATTAGCCGATCCTAATTATCAGGCGGAATTGGGACGAGTATTAATAATTAAAGTCGAAGGATTTGACTGGAATTGTCCCCAACATATTCCGATTCGTTATTCAGAAGAAGAATTTGCCCAAATCAAAGCTCCCCTAGAAGCTCGGATTCAGGAGTTAGAGAAACAACTAGCTCAACTTTCTCCCTCAAATTGAAGCTCTCCTCATCTAGTTTGAACTGTAATAACTCAATCAATTATCACCAAGTAAGGTATTCATCATGACTAACCTAAACACCACAATGCACAAAACTATTGAGATTGATGGACTTGATATTTTCTATCGGGAAGCTGGATCCAAAAACGCCCCTACCATCCTCTTGTTACATGGATTTCCTACTTCTTCCCACATGTTCCGAAATCTAATTCCCGCCCTTGCAGACGAATTCCACCTGATTGCCCCGGATTATCCTGGTTTTGGGGCTAGTTCCATGCCGAAAGTTGATGAATTTGACTATAGCTTTGATAAGTTAGCAGATATCGTCGAAAAGTTGACGATTAAATTGGATTTACAACAATACTTTCTGTATGTGATGGACTATGGCGCACCAGTAGGCTACCGTCTAGCCAGCAAATATCCCAATAAAGTGCTAGGGCTGATTGTGCAGAATGGTAATGCCTATGAGGAAGGTTTGCGAGAGTTTTGGGAACCACTCAAAGCTTACTGGCAAGACAAAACTCCTGAAAATGCTCAAGTTCTAGCGGATTTTCTAACCCTCGAATCGACTAAGTGGCAATACACTAATGGAGTTCGCAATCCAGAAGCCATTGCTCCAGACAATTGGTTCCACGACCAATATTTGCTCGACCGTCCTGGCAACAAAGAAATTCAATTAGAACTGTTTTACAGCTACGGTACTAACCCGACTCTCTACCCACAATGGCAGGAATATTTCCGTCAGTTTCAACCTCCAACCCTAATTGTTTGGGGCAAAGGTGACTACATTTTTCCCGAAGAAGGAGCCCATCCCTACAAGCGAGATCTCAATAACATTGAATTCCATATCCTAGATACCGGTCATTTTGCCCTTGAGGAAGATCTAGAGTTGATTGCTAATTACATTCGCAACTTCGCTCGCTCTAATGGCCCTAAATAGTCAGGCAGATTCGTCGAGCACAATTAGGCATAATGAGAATCTAAGTAGTCGGATAGGTGATCGTACTAGGAATCTCAAGCAATAATTAGAGATTCCAACAATAAACATAATTTCAGGAGGTTACCATGCAGATTCATGCAGATATAAGTCAGCGAGTCGTTGTCTATAGCGAAGAGCTACCTTGGGTTGATTCTCCTATGGCTGGTGTACAGCGTCGGATGTTGGAAAGGGATGGAGACGAAGTAGCCAGAGCAACCTCTCTAGTTCGCTATGAAACTGGTAGTTTCTTTTCTGCTCATACTCATGGTGGTGGTGAAGAATTCATGGTTTTAGATGGGATATTTTCTGATGAAAAAGGAGATTATCCTTCTGGTACTTATGTCCGCAATCCCGTAGGTTCAAGCCATACTCCTAAGAGTGAATCAGGTTGTACAATTCTGGTTAAACTATGGCAAATGTCTCCTGAGGATCAAGAGCGAGTAGTCATCGATACAACTAACAACTCTTGGGTTCCAGGTTTAGTTAAAGGATTACAGGTCATGCCCTTACATACTCATAGTACAGAGAATGTTGCTCTGGTGAAATGGGAACCTGGAACTGTTTTTAAACACCATAGTCATTTTGGGGGAGAAGAAATTTATGTAATTGACGGGGTGTTTGAAGATGAAGATGGAACTTATCCGAAAGGAACTTGGATACGTAATCCTCATGGTAGTACTCATACTCCCTTTAGTAAAGAAGGTCTGGGGGGGCGACAAGCGCCCTGTAACCCTTGATATATCTTAAATTGACCAAATTATGGTAAAAAAAGATAGGTCATAAATTGTCAATACGACCTATCAATTGAAAATGCTACCAAAATTATATCAAAAACATCTAAAAAATCTACTTTGTGAATCTCAATTATTGTTTTTTTACCTTATAATAATAATTAGACAAGACACCAAAAATATAAAACTTGAAAAAATCGCAGAGTCACTCCCTTTACCCATTCAATTTCAATCACGACGTAAAAAACTACAGAGATTTTTGTCTTTGCCAGTATTTGATGTCAAATATTTG
>NZ_JAAHHU010000461.1:0-3376 GCF_010672095.1 Moorena sp. SIO3I6
TAGAAATCTTTTTCCAGATTAGCAGATAAGGTAATCAATCTAACTTGTAATGCAGTGCGCGCTTGATCACTTCCATATCAGCATCCGTCGTGTTCGAAATTTGATAGCTGTTCATAATTCTGTTAAATCACAATCTACATCTGCTCTCGATATTTCAGACATTTTGAGAGCAACACTGGTGCTATCTATCAGTGCATTAGATTATTATATTCATGAAGTAGTGAGATTAGGAATGCTAGAAATTCACCGTGGAAATCGCTCAGTTCCTCCAGCATTTTCTCGGTTTAAAATTTCCTTGGGAAGTATGCGTGAAGGTTTAAATGTTGCTTCAAATATAGACGATTGGTTAGAAACGTAAATTCGACAAAAACACAGCTATAAAAGCTTTCAGCAGCCAGACAAGATAGCAGATGCAATTAGATTAATTTCAGGTCAAAAATTATGGGAAGAAGTTGGTAATGTGATGGGTAAATCGGCAACAGAGATTAAACAACAGTTGAGCATCATCGTCGATCGTAGAAATAAAATTGCTCATGAAGCTGACATAAATCCAACACTAGGACTAGGTGATAGATGGCCGATCAATGAGAAACTTGTTAATGATGCTGTTGATTTCATTGAAGAGGTTGTTGAAAGTATTCATGCTGTTATTTCAATCCACTAAAATCCCAACAGGAGCTAACATCCGGTTGATGCGGAATTTTGGAGCAAGGTATCGGATATCTTATCAAGTTTATGGCTTGGACTATCTGCTAACGTGGAATTGTAAACATATTGCAAATGCCCAAATTCAGAAAAAGTTAGCCCAAATTAGCTTTGATGCTGGATACGAACTGCCGACCATTTGTACACCTTATGAACTAATGGGAGAATAAATATGTGGAAGGATGAAATTCTCGAAGAAATCCACAAAATTCGAGAAGAACATGCCAAGTCTTTCAACTACGACTTACAAGCAATTTGTGATGATGTGCGACGCAGGCAAACTAAAAGTGGCAGGCAAATAATTTCAAGCCCCTTGAGACAACCTCGTTGGCACGAGCAGCACAACAAAGCCGTGCAGCGGACTGTTTGAGGCAATCGATCCTACCGCTTTCCGCTACGCGAACGCATATTAAGGTAGCGACTTAGTCTAAACTCCAGACATTATCAGCAGCGATGCAGGAAGTAAATTAGTATAGTCTTGAGTAGTTGGGTTTACTTGGGTCAACCCAATCTACAAGATCTAAACATCCTTAGCATAAAGATAATCAATAAGATTGTAGCTATGAGTATTATCATCTCTGATGAACTTCTAACCGCGACTCGAATGACTGAAGCTGAAATGAAACAAGAAATTGCTGTTTTGCTGTTTCAGAAAGAAAAACTTACCCTTGCTCAAGCCAGTCGATTTGCCGGGATGAATCGTATTGCTTTTCAACATCTACTAGCAAGCCGTCAAATCCCAGTTCATTATGGTGTAGAAGATTTGGAACAAGATATTAATAATCTGCGGGAGATGGGCAGGTTGTGATTATTGTCAGTGATACATCACCAATCAATAACCTGGCAGCGATTAACCAACTCCACTTACTCCAACAACTTTATCAGACAGTCATTATCCCGGAGGCTGTTTATAGAGAGTTAACCGATCCTGACTTCCCAGTGGCAGGTGGGACTGAAGTGCAGACTTTTGAATGGATTAAAACTCGTTCAGTGACTAATCCCACCGTTATTGAAGTCCTCAGTAACGAACTTGATATAGGTGAGGCTGAAGCGATTGCTTTGGCTCTTGAATTAAAAGCCGATCAACTCTTAATTGATGAACGCAGAGGTCGTATGATTGCTGATAGACTAAACCTCAACTATACAGGAATTTTAGGTGTGTTGATCGAGGCTAAAAGTCAAGGGCTAGTTCCTTTAGTTAAGCCTTTGATGGACGCTTTGATTAATCAAGGAGGCTTCTGGATTGCTGACTCCTTGTACAACAGTGTTTTACAGGCTGTTAATGAAGAAACTAGGATTTAGTTTTAGGACAGCCAAACCTCTCAAAAATTACAGAATTACCAAAACTGACAATAAACTGCGATCGCTAATCCTGTGGCATTTTTATTCCATAACAGCTTACTCCAACAACAAGGTGCGACCCAAGGGTCGCACCTAAACGTTGACTAAAACAGCTTATGCTGCTTGTATCAATGTTCTAACTTTAATGCTGCTACACCTCGGCCAATAGAAAACTGCTCTACAAAATAGCTTAATCGCTACCAACAACTTCCTTGACAGACTCAGCCTGAGATCCCTCCAGACGTGGACCATAAGTTTGTACTACTTTTGAAGCAAAATAGTTTCCCCAACGTGCCGCTTGCTTAGTGCTCAAACCATTGGTGATTCCAAACAACACACCACCGGCAAAGGCATCACCAGCTCCTACGGTATCCACGGCCTTAGCTGGGAATCCAGGCACCTCGAAAATTGTTTTATTTTCCACCACTAAACAACCATTAGGGCCATCAGTGATAAAAGCTGTATCCACTAACTCGCCTATTTTACCAGCACAATCAGACAAGGATTCCACTCCACAGAAGTGGCGTGCTTCTGCCGCGTTACAGAATACCACATCACAATAATCTGTAATCAAGTTACGGAAATCATCTGCAAAATTCTCTACTAGAAAGAAGTCGGAAAAGGTAAAAGCACTCTTTACTCCTTTAAGCTTGGACTGTTCCATCGCCTCAATACAAGCTTTGCGAGTGTGATCCCCCGTCCAGAGATAGCCCTCAACGTAGCTATATTTGCATTGGCTGAGTCGTTCTACATCAATATCAGTAGGAGCCAAAGTAGTAGACACTCCGAGATGAGTACACATAGTACGCTCAGCATCAGGCGTAGTTAGAATCACAGAGGTACCAGTCGGACCATTAGATAGCTCAGCTGGATGCACATCAAACTGAATCCCTGCCTTCAATAAGTCTTGTCGGTAGAATTCCCCATTGGTATCTCTAGAGACCTTACCGGAATAGAAGCCTTTACCACCACTTTGAGCGATCGCAATCATAGTATTAGCAGCGGAGCCTCCTGAGCTCAGTTCCAGAGAAACATGCTCAAGATTGTGTAGAATCATAGCCTGCTTTTGGGCATCCATCAAAGTCATTGCCCCTCGATTCAGGTCATTTTCCCGGATAAAATCATCATCCACCAGTGCCAGAATATCGACTAAAGCATTTCCGACACCAAAGACATCAATAGGTCTTGACTGTTGAGAGTTTTCTGTCATTTTCTTCCAATCCCACTAATCATTCATAAAAAATCCAGGGAAATTTTAACTCTCCCCTGGCTTAATCAGACAACTTTGACACTCCCCGCTCGCTTTGTGACGGGGATTCTTGGTTCAAAG
>NZ_JAAHHU010000462.1:0-3362 GCF_010672095.1 Moorena sp. SIO3I6
CCATCACTCGTTTACCGCCCACACTGGCGATGGCGACAGGGGGAAGTCGGTAGGTGCCATCAGTGACACCACGCCAGCCCTTGGAGCCAAAGATATACTCAACTACCTTCCCCGTGTTGGGGTCGAATCGATAGTCCATCAAAGTACCTGCCTGATTCCCTCCGTCCGTCCACAACTGATGTCCCACAATCGATTCCACAGATTCCGGTTTTTTCGCTGTGGTTTCCGAGCCAAGGTAAACTAGAATGCTGTCGGAGCCAATCGTCTCAATTTCTGCCCAAGTAAATGACCGTTTTTTGTGACCGAGCAGTCCTGACTTGCAAACCAAACCCAAAACTTGGTGAGCAATTGGGTCGAGCCACAGCTCAGCTACCCGACCAATTTCTTCGGTGTTTTGGCGATTCAGTACTATCTGGTTGATTACATCACTGTGCTTAATGGCAGTTTCTGATTGTGTGTTCATCAACGTTCTCCTTAGTTTGAAATCAGAGTTTTTAGAGCAAATCTGGTAGCATTGGCCTTGTTAACAACTTGCATTTGCCGACCTTGACTCTATCCATCTCCTCCCCTCTATAGTCATCAGATTAGGCATCAGCTAGTTGTTTAGACCGCGCGCAGAGTATTTACTTAGAACTTCGGCTCCTTTGATTAAGCTCTGATGAAAGATTAATCAAACTTTGTGAAAAAACTGTGAGCATGCTACTGGCCTTGGGCGCTAAAAAAGCTTTTGAATGAGTGATCTTAATCCACAGACAGAATTATTCTGTAAGCATAAAATTGTCAACTGCTTGACCAGATTTGTAAACTATTGGTTTTGTTAAAATTCCTAACTCAAGGTTATCCAAACATGATGCTCTACAGGATAGCCTGAGCCAGCAGTAAGCTGTTGAAGACTTACGGATAAAATCAATCTGTAGAGTGCTTTATTATACCAATGTACTAAATCAGCGCGTTTATTCCCCAGTGTTGCGTAAGTCCTGATATTGCGTTTCGATTTGCTGAAGTATCCCTGATGTTAATCCTGAGAACGATCATTTAATTATCGCGTTTCTCGTACTTATGAGGTACAGTAGTCAATTTTATTCCCCCTACTCCTTACTCTCTACTCCCTGCTCCGTACTCCCTTGCACTTGCTCCTGCAGCCACTTAGTAATCAGTTCTGGACAATTCTTCTTAAACCAGCGCAGAGCAACAACTCTGAAGGCTGGTTTAGACATACGGGCAATTGATTTCATCATCCAGTTGAGGGAGCGAGACTGAAACTTTTTGTTGATCAGGTTGACTGATCCGACATCGTAGAGGCAATCGAGGATGAGCTTTACGGTAGCTTCTTCCCTCTCTACTAAATGTTCCAGAAGCAGCAGTACATCATGCATACGCTCCTTTTGTATGCGCTCTTCTTCCAAGATTTTCGGCACCTCGACCAATGGTTCGGAAGATGTCATCATAGTCGTGGTATCTATACTTGACTGTTCCAGGCTTGGATTCATTCCTTACACCCTAATCAAAAATGTACCTATGTCAGACACTATAACCTAGTACTGCGTCAAAATTAAATTGATAACCATTAGGTACCCTATTAGTTGCATGTTTGAGCCATCGATGCCTTTCCAGGGATTGCTTTGTTTTACCATCAAGCCCCTGGTTTGAGATAAGTTTTGTTTTTAACCAATAGGAAACTTCTGATCGGGGCATGGGAAATAGAGAATTACAGATTCTTGAGAATTTAATACTTTTAATACTTGATGCGATCGCGAACAGCTCCACTGCGAGGTGTACCTTTTTTATCATTCGCAGCACTTTTTTCCAAAAATTCAATAATCTTCCCCGCCACATCCACCCCAGTCGCCTTTTCAATTCCTTCTAGTCCTGGTGAAGAATTGACTTCCAACACTAGCGGACCACGATGGGAGCGTACCATGTCTACCCCAGCTATGGGTAATCCCATGGCTTTAGCAGCACGAATTGCTGTGATACGCTCTTGAGGGGTTAACTTGATTTTTTCTGCTGTTCCCCCTCGGTGTAGGTTCGAGCGGAATTCCCCCTCTGCTCCCTGTCGCTTAATTGATGCCACTACCTTACTATCAATCACAAGACAGCGAATATCCATACCCCCTGCTTCTTTGATAAATTCTTGGACTAAAATATTGGCTTCTAAACCGCGAAAGGCTTCAATCACCGACTTGGCAGCTTGATGGGTTTCTGCCAGGACTACCCCAATACCTTGGGTACCCTCCAATAGTTTAATCACCAAAGGAGCACCACCTACCATCTCGATTAAGTGGTCAATATCTTCGGTTAAATAGGCAAAGCCAGTTACGGGTAAACCAATACCTTCACCAGAAAGGATCTGAAGAGAGCGTAGTTTATCACGGGAGCGGGAAATTCCCTGATTTGGAATAGCACTCTTTACACCCATCAATTCAAACTGCCGTACAACGGCGGTGCCATAGAAGGTCTGTGATGCCCCGATCCGGGGAATAATGGCATCAAAGTCATCTAAGGGTTTGCCCTGATACATTACCATTGGCTTGTCAGCTGTAATATTCAGGTAACAGCACATATAGTTAATCACCCGCATTTGATGACCCCGCTTGTCCCCAGCATCCTTCAAGCGTCGGGTAGAATACAAGGTAGCATCTAGGGATAAGATCGCAATTTTCATTGGGTTTACCCTATATCACTAACGCTATATTTTAAAAATAAATCTTAGGGGCGCATCTGGTGCGCCCCTAAGGTGTGTCACTAATTGATTGTAAACCGCAGCAAGTCACAAGTGCGATTGGCCGTAGGCCACGCTACGCGAACGCATAATTTGATTGAGCGCTTTTTGTTTAGACTCAACAAAGTGTCAACGCTCAACACAGGTCACTTCAGGCATGGCCTTCCCAGCTCAAATCTACCGACTCAGCGATTACTGGTCGGTCGTAACCATTTTCATTCATCATCCACATCCCTGTCTTGCCATCAACAGTATTGCTCCAGAAAATGTCATCGTAACCATTCTTGTCAAAATCCATAACTCCTTGAAATTTCCAGGTGTCGTCAAGGGGTGCATTATTAACGAACACTGATTCTATGTAATCTGTACCTGCCATGCGCCAGTAGTAAACATTTTGGTTTTCAGTGTCAAGCCAGAGAACATCCGCGTTTTTATCTCCATCAAAGTCTCCGGCACCAAGGATTTTCCATTTACTGTTGGCTAATTCTGATTGGATTAGTACTCCTCGATTCGGCTCAGTGCCATTCATCAGCCAAACTGCATTTTCCCCAGTGGAGTCATTACGCCACAGCAGATCGGTTTGCTGATCACCGTTGAAATCTGCTGTGCCATGGATTTGCCAGTTAAGGTCTGAGACTGG
>NZ_JAAHHU010000463.1:0-3353 GCF_010672095.1 Moorena sp. SIO3I6
TACACTCAGAGCATCAGCTTGAATTGGTTCAGCACTTAATTCGGTTTTAAGTACCTGAATATCGCGAGGTTCTTCACCCAATAGCCAATGAAAAAACTCCGATGGGTATTCTTCGGCTAAGTATTTACAGATATTATCGTAAGCCAAGGCAAATTGTTCAAAGTTAACACTATCTCAGATAGTGTAGTGAATCTGAACTAGAAAATTGATCGCACCTGGATCTTGTTTATTGAGTCAAGTTATGATACATTACTAGCTTTTAATTAGAGTTCTGTTGGAGCCAGTTGAGTAAGTCTTCCCTGGTCTGGAAATCCCAGATGGCTTCTGATAAACGCTCTAGCTCTTGATTCGTCAAGGCTTCGATTAATGCGATCGCATTACTGGATAGTTGGCCAAAACGGCGCTCAAGCTGTCGCACTATTACCCTTCTTTCCCCTTGTACTCGTCCCTGTATTATTCCCTGTTCTATTCCCTGTATTATTCCCTGTTCTATTCCTTCCCGTTGAGCTAGACTCAATGCACCTCGCGTGTCCTCCAAGACCATCTCCTGCTTGCGGAGTTTTTCCAATTCTGACACACTCAACCCCGCTTGATTCGCTATAGTTAAGGCTTTTTCTAGCTGTGGGATTTCCCTGAGATTCTCAGGAATAATTTCTAAACTGGGAGCTTCTTTGATAAAATATATCCACTTATCTATCACACTTTCTAACTCTTCCAGCTGCTTAGTGAATTTGGGAAGTTCCACAAACACCATCGCTAATTCATTTTCCTGATAAGGCAAGTGCTCTTCTTTTTCTTGAAAGTAAAAACAGCTAATTACTTTTTCGGTTGATGGGAATAACTTAAAATCCGTGATGGTTAACGCAATGACTGGATTGAGATCGAAATATCCCTGTCCCGACTTTAGTTGATTCCCATAGGTTTTGCACAAGTTATAGACCACTCGCTTCTCGAAAGCCTCCACATTCCAGATTTGCATTTCAATCAGCACAGTTGTTTGATCCTCTAATACTGCCTTAACATCCAGATAGCGATGCAGCGCGGTCTTGGGGGTTTCCCCCATGAGCGACTGCATCAAGACAGTGTCTTTTAACTCCACTACATCCCCGGCACTATAGGGGTCAAGGATTTCTAAATCCTGGATTACCGACTCCCCGGAGTAGATCATGGCATTGAGGAAGGAAATCAGAATATCCTTACTTTGATCTGAGCCAAAGATTTTCTTGAAAGCAAAGTCAGTTTTGGGACTAATGAATCTCATGGTTTTCGCAGTTTACGAGGTAGAGTGGTTAGTCAATGTCTTTACTAAGAAATTTTACGGACATCGTTTCAGTAATCATCCTAGCAAAATCCGTTGATATTCTGGTGTATAACCGGTCAGCATTTCTCTAAGCTTAAAAGGAATCAACGGAAGAAAAGCAGGATGATTGTTCAAAATACTAGTAATAATACTAATACTAATCAATCCAGTAATCATCAATGGGATGATGTTCGTGCAGCCTTGAAACGATTCTGGGGTTACGAGGATTTTCGACCTCCCCAAGGTGAGATTATTCGGATGATTTTAGAACAACGGGATGCTTTAATTGTTTTGCCTACTGGTGGTGGTAAGTCGATTTGTTTTCAACTACCAGCTTTACTACAAACTGGATTAACATTAGTGATTTCTCCACTAGTAGCATTGATGGAAAATCAGGTGCAGGAATTGCGCGATCGCAAATTACCTGCTGCTCTGTTACATAGTGAATTACCTCGCTCCCAACGGCAACAAACCCTTCAAGCTCTAGAAAAGCAGCAACTGCGATTGCTCTACTTATCCCCAGAAACCCTACTCAGTGCAGCAGTGTGGAAACGATTGTGTCAGCCACAGCTTCAGATTAATGGATTGATTTTAGATGAAGCCCATTGTTTGGTTCAATGGGGTGATACCTTTAGACCCGCTTATCGCCGTTTGGGAGCAGTCAGACCAGCACTGCTCAAGTGTAAGCCCAAGGGAACAAAAATTGCGATCGCATCCTTTACTGCTACCGCTGACCCCAAGGCTCAACAAACCATCCGCAAAGTCTTGCAACTGCGACAACCTCAAACATTTTTAATTAGCCCCTATCGAGACAATCTTAACCTCCAGGTCCAAACCGTCTGGACTCCCAAAGGACGCGAAACACGAGTATTGAACTATATTAAAGCCAGACCTAAACAAGCTGGGTTAGTCTATGTCCGTTCCCGAAAAGATAGTGAAGTGTTAGCGCAATGGTTTACTTCCTTGGGGTATTCCACCGCAGCTTACCACGCTGGCTTGGGTGCTCAGGAGCGTCGGAAAATTGAAGCCAGCTGGATTAGTGGTCAGACCCAATTTGTGGTATGTACCTGTGCCTTTGGCATGGGGATTAATAAGCCAGATGTACGCTGGGTCGTGCATTTCCAAGCACCTTTACTCTTATCGGAATATATTCAGGAAGTAGGTCGTGGGGGAAGGGATGGTAAACCAGCGGATGCTTTGACCTTAGTCAGTGAACCAACAGGATGGTTAAATCCAGAGGATAAGCAACGACAAGAATTTTTTGCCCATCAAATGCGATCGCAATACCAAAAGGCTCAACAGTTAGCAAAGCAATTACCAGCCCAGGGAGAAGTAGCCAAAGTAGCCAAAGAGTTTCCCAATGGTGCCATAGCCTTAGCACTCCTCGATAGTGCTGGTCAACTAGAATGGATTGATCCATTCCATTACCGGCAACACCGGTCTAGAAAATCTTCCTCCCTAGCACAGGTTAGTACTATCCAACAGCAAGCCCAGTCTCAGATGAATCAATACCTGAAAACTCGCCAGTGTCGTTGGCAATTTTTACTACAGGCATTTGGTTTTACTCAAGAAGCGGTTGGCTTTAGATGCGATCGCTGTGATAATTGTTTATCCCATTGATCAATTGGATTAGCTACTTCGTCTTAGGTTTTAGGGAGTCGGGAGTCGGGAGTCGGGAGTCGGGAGTCGGAACCCACCCCTAACCCCTCCCAGGAGGGGAACGGGAGTCGGGAGTCGGGAGTCGGGAGTCGGGAGTCGGGAAAAAAATTATCACAATTGATTGACGATTAGTATATTTTTTTTTCGGATATATTTCCATTTTTTTTCGATTTCATGTTTCCGTGGATCTCGATAAAATTACTCCTCAAAAAAACGCGATGTTCTGAAATAAACCCTACGGGATTCCATTTTAAAATTTCCCCTCTGTTCCCGATTCCCGATTCCCGATTCCCGATTCCCGATTCCCGATTCCCGATTCCCGATTCCCGATTCCCGATTCCCGATTCCCGATTCCCGATTCCCGATTCCCGATTCCCGATTCCCGATTCCCGAT
>NZ_JAAHHU010000464.1:0-3344 GCF_010672095.1 Moorena sp. SIO3I6
GCTTCTTCCCCAATTTTTTTAAGAATCTTATTATCCCCACCCTTAAACAACTTACAGGTATAGGACCCTTCTACGGGATGGTCACGGCGATCGCAAATTATCTCAAACAACTGAGACAAGGTATCTGCTGGAGGGTCTACTTTCTTAGCCCCCACTCGATGGAAACAGCTACGCTCACCGGTATGGCAGGCAATATCACCAATTTGTTCCGCCGTCACCAGTAAAGCATCACTGTCACAGTCGTAGCGGATAGATTTTATCTTTTGTAAATGCCCAGATGTAGCACCCTTGTGCCACAATTCCTGACGAGAGCGACTCCAAAACCAGGTTTCTCCTGTATCGAGGGTTTTTTGCAATGACTCCCGATTCATCCAAGCCATCATTAGTACCGTACCATCTAGGTAATCTTGGACAATGGCTGGCACTAGTCCTTGATCGTTGTAGCGAATTTGGTCAACTGGTATAGCTTGGCTAATGGAAGTCGGTTCAGATGCTGACATAGTTTTAGGGCAACAGATTGAAACACCCAGCCGGTCAAACAGCTTTAATGAGATACACCCTACAAGATACCACACCTGACATCCAATTGATCACTAAATATTGATCAGTAAATCTGGATTCTTTCTTTACAAATTCAAAACGGATCAGCCTCCATAGGATAATAGTCTCTTGTCCAGTATTGCCCCTAAGCCGAAGTTCCCTGAGCCAAAGTTCCCTGTTGCTCTGTTTAAGGGGGGTAATGGGGTGATCGCCTTTTCCCTTATTTTCAACTAACTCGTACACTATTAATATTAGGAGACTATTTTGGTTAGCACTACGTCGTTTAAAACCACTAAATCACAAGAAATTTTCAGCGCCGCCAAGAACCTAATGCCAGGAGGGGTAAGCTCCCCAGTCAGAGCCTTTAAATCAGTAGGGGGAGAACCGATTGTATTTGACCGAGTTGAAGGAGCATACATCTGGGATGTAGATGGCAACCAGTACATTGACTATGTAGGTACCTGGGGACCAGCCATTTGCGGTCATGCTCATCCAGAAGTTATTGGGGCATTGCACCAGGCTCTAGACAAGGGTACCAGTTTTGGCGCTCCCTCTGCCCTAGAGAACGTGCTAGCACAAATGGTGATTGACGCCGTTCCTAGTATTGAAATGGTGCGGTTTGTTAATTCTGGCACCGAAGCCTGTATGGCAGTGCTGCGCCTGATGCGTGCCTTCACAGGACGGGACAAAATTATCAAATTTTCTGGCTGCTACCATGGTCACGCTGATATGCTGCTGGTACAAGCTGGTTCTGGAGTCGCTACTCTAGGTTTACCGGATTCCCCTGGTGTTCCTAAGTCGGCCACTGCTAATACTTTAACCGCTACCTATAATGACCTGGACGCCGTTAAAGCTTTATTTGAGCAATATCCCAATGAGATTGGTGGGGTCATCCTAGAACCGGTGGTAGGAAATTCTGGTTTCATCACTCCTGTGCCTGGTTTTCTTGAAGGCTTGCGGGAACTGACTCAAAACCATGGCGCTCTACTGGTGTTTGATGAAGTGATGACTGGCTTCCGGATTGCCTACGGTGGTGCTCAGGAGAAATTTGGCATCACTCCTGACCTGACTACCCTAGGTAAAATTATCGGTGGTGGTTTGCCCGTGGGAGCCTATGGCGGACGAAAGGATATCATGTCGATGGTGGCACCAGCAGGGCCAATGTATCAAGCCGGAACCCTTTCTGGGAATCCTCTAGCCATGACAGCAGGCATTAAAACCCTGGAGTTACTGAAGAAACCGGGTACCTATGAACAGCTAGATAGTATTACTAAAAAGCTCTCCGAGGGATTACTGCAAATTGCTAAAGATGCTGGTCATGCAACTACTGGTGGTTACATCAGCGCTATGTTTGGCATGTTCTTTACTGGTGTTCCTGTTCACAACTTCGATGATGCCAAAACCTCTGATTCATCCAAATTCACTGCTTTCCATCGGGGCATGTTAGAGCGTGGGATTTACCTAGCCCCCTCACAATTTGAAGCAGGATTTACTTCCCTAGCTCACACCGAGGAGGATATTGACCGCACATTAGCAGCAGCTAAGGAAGTCATCTCTGGGATCAAGCCATAGTAGTCTAGAGTGTAAGCATTTAGCTATCAGCTATCAGTTATCAGCTATCAGTTATCAGCTATCAGCTATCAGCTATCAGCTATCAGCTATCAGCTATCAGCTATCAGCTATCAGCTATCAGCTATCAGCTATCAGCTATCAGCTATCAGCTATCAGCTATCAGCTATCAGCTTATGTGTCACAGGCTAGAAGCCTGTGCCACCTTGATGTGCTTTTGAATAAAATAAGCTGACGGCACCTCAAGTAGCGTGAGCTTTTAGCTCACGGCTGACGGCTGACGACTGACGGCTGATAGCTGAAGGCTGAATGCTTACTTAGCGATAGTTAGTAAATTGCAAAGCAATCGGCAAATCTTCTTGCTTCAACCGCTGGATGATATCTTGTAAGTCATCCTTAGATTTGCTAGATACTCTAACTGAATCACCTTGAATCGAGGCTTGTACTTTTTTAAATTCATCTCGAATCAATTTGGTGATTTTTTTACTATATTCTTGGCTAATGCCTTTTTTTAGCGTGATTTCTTGGCGGACACGATTACCACTAGCTGATTCTACTTTACCATAGTCGAAGATTTTTTGCGAAAGTTCCCGTTTCGCGGCTTTGGTACGAATAACAGTATGCACAGCATCTAGGGTGAATTCACTATCAGTATTGATGGTGATAGATTCTTCTCCTAATTCAACAGTGGTTTTAGTATCTTTGAGGTCGTAACGACTTTTGATTTCACGAATAGTTTGATCCACAGCATTGACCAACTCTTGTCGATCAAAGTCACTAACAATATCAAAAGAATAGGTACTAGCCATAATTAATAACGGTCAGCGGTAGGCCGTGAGCAATAGTGACTCACTATCTAACAGCTTAAAACCAAAATGGAAATTTGTTGCACCCTATACAAAATTTTTAAACCTATTGATATCAAGCCCGGTAGCATCAGTCTTGAATAAGCCCATAAGTCTTGGGGAGGTGGCTCAACCTGGTGGCTCTCAAGACAAATGACCAACAACCAAAACTATCAAGGCCCGAAGCAAGTGGACTTGATCTGGTCTAGCCACTGACGCTGCTTATATCAAGTCAGGTTGAATACCCATAATTAGAGGGAGGGTGGGGAGATGGGGAGATGGGGAGATGGGGAGATGGGGAGATGGGGAGATGGGGAGATGGGTAGATGGGGAGATGGGGAGATGGGGAGATGGGGAGATTTTTATTAAGGGTAATTATCCCGACATGAT
>NZ_JAAHHU010000465.1:0-3341 GCF_010672095.1 Moorena sp. SIO3I6
CCGATTTTCACCCTTTGTTGCTGTTGCTAGCATTATCGTGATTATCCCAAATTGCTGGAATTTACGATAACTCAGCAAGTTGCTGTTGCTAGCGCGATCACATGATTTCCCCAAATTGCTGGAATTTCCGACAATAACCGATTTTCACCCAATGTTTATCCAGCTAGCGCGATCGCATGATTTCCCAAATTGCTGGAATTTCCGACAATAACGGATTTTCACCCAATGTTTATCCAGCTAGCGCGATCGCATTTCTTCCCGAAATTACTTGAATTTTCGATAACTACCGAAATTGATTAACTTAGCGCTATCGTAATTATCCACAATTGCTCTAATTTTCGATAACTATCGTGCGTTGCTGTTGCTAGCATTATCGTGATTAGCCCAAATTGCTGGAATATCCAATAGCCAACGAATTGGACTGCAGTTTAGATAGCGCTATATTAAATGAATCAGAGCGATCGCATAATTTCCTAAATTGCTGGAATTTCCGATAACTATCGCGCGTTGCTGTTGCTAGCGCTATCATGATTAGCCCAAATTGCTGGAATTTCCAACAGTAACAGATTTTCACGCCTTGTTGATCAAGCTAGCTCTATCGCATTCTCTCCAAATTGCTCAAATCAGCAACAGTAGCTGGATTAAGCTGAAGGCACTTAACCTAGCGCGCTAGTCTTATACAGTGCGATCGCATAAGCGCGGAAGCTTTGCTTCATCGCGTAGCGTGACTGCATGTCAATCGCACTATAATCCAAAATTGTTGAAATTTTCGATATTGAAGTAATTGGATTGAAGTTAAATAACCTAGCGCTATAGTTTAGAGTGGCTTAATCTGAGCAATTTTAGCTAGCGCTATAGTTAGCGAATCGGTATAGCGCTACGCGCAAGTTAGAAGTCAGAAGTCAGAAGTCAGAAGTAAGCTAGGACTAGGTTTCGGAGTTTACAAATGTCCTAATCTTAATGGGTAGTGCTATATTGATAATTTCCAAAATTGCAGCAATTTCCGGCGTTGCTGATTTTGGGTATGGTTTCGCCCCCCTAGCCCCCCAATTCTGGGGGGAACAAGAGTTTCAAAGTTTTCCGCAAGATTATGATCCCCCCCAGCCCCCCTTAAAAAAGGGGGGAGCCATACTCGCTCGTCCCCCTTTTTTAAGGGGGATTTAGGGGGATCTCCGAGTTTTAAAACACGCCCTAGCCCCCCAATTCTGGGGGGAACAAGAGTTTCAAAGTCCCCCAAAATTGGGGGATTTAGGGGGCTTTAGCAAAACCAAACGATCGCGCTTCATACTTTAATTCAGCAACGCCGTTTCTTGCAGTTAACGGCAACATCAATATTATCTATCCCTTGGCTCAACCCTTGCTACCACAAGACCTAGGGTTATACCAATTACTCTTAGGAGTACCAGTATTCGGCTCAGCCGTCAAGATAATTGTACCATCCTCGCCCACTGTCCAACCCTGAGCTTCCACTATTTTCTTCTTGGGACGAGCAGGAGTAGGAGTAGAAGCAGCACGACGTTTCCCTCTCATTGGTAAGTAACTAACCTCAGGGGTAGGAGTAGAGGTAGTTTCTTCGATGTTCTCTTCTTCAGTATCAAGGGTAATCCAATCTACCAGTACAGACCTTTGATTGATTGGGTCTAGGGGACTTGGGGGTAAGCCACCCCGTCCAGTAACAATGAATTCACCCAGTTCATCTACTGCTACTTTTCCACTCCTGGGACAGTTAGCAACAATTAATGCTGAGGGGTCAACTATTGATGTTGGTAAGATTTCAGGATCTTGGGTAGGATTAACTGCAGCATCGATCTGCACAGACCCATCGAAAGACGAACCCCCTGTAAAACTAATAGCAGAGATATCATTAAATCGAGTTGGACCTTCCTGTAACCTGAAGTTTCCAAACAAGCCTTGGAGGGTGATTGTGATGTTTCCACCTTGGCCTCCTTCAGCATTAGCAAAGATATCGTTACCCGTTTCACCGTCAGAGGGAAATAGGATCAGTAATCCACCGTCAATAGTGATATTCCCACCTGTGACTCCATCCCCTGTAGCATCAGCCAAGATTAGGCTGTTGTTATCGAGTGTTGTCAATCCTGATACATTGATATCGATATTTGCTGCTTCTTGGTTGTCGGTTTGTGGGTCGGTTGATTTTCCAGTAGCAGCTACAAGTTGGCCATTGTCTAGGGTGAGAGAATCAGCCTCAATGGTTAGTTTGCCAGCTTCTCCTAGCTTGCTCTGATCCACCTCACCGTTCGGATCCACCTCAGGGTCTGGAAAACCATCCTGATTCAATCGCACAGCACTTACTGATATTCGTCCTCCATCTTCGACAGTTAGGTTTTTGGTTTTTATTGTCAAGTCTCCAGCATCGCTACCTCTGGTGGCTCCAACTGAAATCCTGCTTTCAGGGATATCATCTTGGATAGCAAGGATATCATTGGACGCCGATAGTTTTTCATCGATTTTTTCTTGCTCTGATTTTTCTTTCCTTTGTTGATATTTGTCTATATCTTTGTTAGTTTTTTCGATTTTTCTTTTGATTTCTTTGATTTCTTTTTCTGACAAATCATCCTTTAGTTTATTATTTAGTTGTTCCAGTTTATTGAGCTTCTCGGATAGTTTACGAGTTGATTTTTTGATTTTGTTATCTTCTGGAACAATACTTTTATTTTGTTTTTTCAGTCTATCCTTGATCCTAGCAACAGTCGATTTTGATGATTTTGGATCACTACCACTAACAATAACTTGCTTTGAAGCGTTAATTGTAATCTTGCCAGCATTGCCAGGCTGACCATTATTATCACCATCTAAGGGTTTAATCTCAATTTCTCCCCCTGCGGTGACGCCTACTACCTCGAATAAACTACTATTGGTGGCAGTAGAAAGAATTTCTCCCCCTGCGGTGACCTCTACTTCCTTAGCATTGATTGTGATATCACCGCCTGTAAATTCACCGATGCTGCGAGCGCTGATGAATGAGCCATTTGATACGGTTAATTTACCATCCGTCGTGACCTCAATCGTTCCTCCCTTAGGCTTATTGTCTCCAACAGCCTTGGCTCCTAGTTGACTTTCTGTGGCTATGCTACTGGGTTTATTCCCAGTTGCAGAAATTTCAACAAAATCGGTGGCATTAACTTTAATATTACCTGCTGGAATGTTGCCCTGAGTCGAAGCTTTTAATATCCCTCCATCTTTGAGGGATAGAGAGCGAGCTGTAATGGTAATGTTACCAAAGCTTCCTGAGTTTTCTTTGGCGCGCTCTGGGTTTCCAGTATTAAATTCTATGTCACTTCTGATGTCGCTGTTGTTAATCTCAATATTATCGTTAGCGG
>NZ_JAAHHU010000466.1:0-3340 GCF_010672095.1 Moorena sp. SIO3I6
AACTCCTCAGTTTGATAACTGATACAATTGTTTCAACTGTAACTCCCAAACCAACTACGAACAAAGGATCTTTTCCACATCTGCTCATCCTTTTGTAAACAAATATTAATTTCGCCAGCCGTATCTTATTAAGGGGGATTTAGGGGGATCTAAACCAGGAATTAACAAAACTGACATGCTCCCGGGAACAGGGAACAGGGAAAAAATCCTGTGTACCTCACCGAATTAAAAAACGCTGTAATATGAGCTCAAAATGATATAAGTCTGAATAAAATCGCAAAACTGATACAAAAACTGAGATAAATAGTCTTGATTACTATGCTATAACCACCCCTAAGCTTGTTGAGTATCTCTATTTATTGGTCAATCTGAAAGTAACTTAAACTTAATCTGAATACAGCCTTAAATTAATCTAATAAAAATCAAACAAATCAGCTTAATAAAAACACTTGATTCAAAAACTGATGCAAAAAATGAGACAGTATTCCTGGCTCTGCTCATTACTCTAAAACTAGACAGGTAAAGAGGACAGGGTAATGTGGCATAAAATCATCGTTTGGCTTATAACTGAAATTATTTTAAACTTGGTAGGAATTGATGACCTAGCGGACTATAGCGAATTCATCTTTGAGAAACAATTCATTAACCTCAACAGCTCTCAGCTGTCAGCCGTCAGCTCAATGCTTACGTTTGGGAGAATCATTTCCCCTAGCATCAGGGATGTCGGTAAGTGTGAATATTAAGGATATAAAGCATCGAGTGATTACTATCTTTACTGGCTTTTTAAATAATAAGTTTGATAGTTTAAAGGGGACTAAATAGAGGTAATTTAGAATTTAGAATTTAGAATTAAGAATTTAGAATTTAGAATCGGGAATCGGGAATCGGGAATCGGGAATCGGGAATCGGGAATCGGGAATCGGGAACAAGTAATCCAAAATAGGTAATCCAGAACAGGTAATCCAGAACAGTAATAATAGTTGACTGCATCGCTACTCCCTACTCCCTACTCCCTACTCCCTATTCCCTGTTCCCTGTTCCCTATTCCCTGTTCCCTTTGCTATATTTTTATGAAGTTCAAGTAAAGTCTTTTCAAGAATTGTTACATCAATAAAGCTTAATTCATAGTTTATGAAATAATCCGAGAAATCGGGAGCATCTTTATTGATTAACATGAAACCTCGGATTGACCAACTTGTCGCAGCAAGTCCTTTTGTTCTTTGTTCTCTACTGGGTGCAACTACGGCATTAGGGCAAATAACCCCAGATAATACCCTCGGTAAGGTCAGTTCTGTAGTAACACCCAATGTGACTATTAATGGTGCCCTGGCAGATTTGATAGAAGGTGGAGCGATTAGAGACAGTAATCTCTTCCACAGCTTTTCGGATTTCAATGTGGCCGAGTTTGGGCGAGTTTATTTTGCGAATCCAGCAGGAGTTGCCAACATCCTGAGTCGGGTAACTGGAACAAATGTTTCTAATATTTTGGGGACTCTGGGAGTATTGGGAAATGCTAATTTATTTTTGATAAATCCCAATGGTATTGTATTCGGGTCCAATAGCAGACTCGATCTGGGAGGCTCATTTTTTGGGAGTACTGCTGATAGTATATTGTTTGACGATGGCACAGTATTCAGCGCAAAAAATCCCAATGATAAACCGTTATTAACTATTAATATTCCATCTGGGTTGCAATATGGCTCAAATCCCGGAAGTATTACTAATCAGTCTAGTCTGTTTTTGGTACCAAATGGTCAAACCTTAGGGCTGATTGGTGGTGAGGTTACTATTCCTGGTGGTTTGATAGCTGCATTGGATGGACGGATTGAGCTGGGGAGTGTGGGTAATGGTGTGGTGAACTTGACCCCAACCGATACTAGTTTTGTGTTGGATTATTCAGCAGTTCCAGCGTTTCAGGATATTAGTTTGTCTGACGGTGCTTTTGTTATTACCAGTGGCGAAAGTGGTGGCAGTATCCAGGTGCAGGGAGCTAATGTGAGTTTACGCGATCGCTCTTTTGTGTTTGCGAATACCGAAGGTAGTGGCAGTGGCGGTGGCATAGTTGTTGATGCTTCTCAGTTGAGTCTTGAGGATGGTTCTATTATAGGTGCTAATGTATCCGGCTCAGGACAGGGGGGAGATTTGACAGTGGATGCCACTGAATCTGTGCGAGTGGTTGGTGCGTCTGATGGTACTCGCAGCCTCTTGGGAGCCCTAGTTCTTCCAGGAGCAACAGGAAAAGCGGGAGATGTGAGTATTACCACTGGGCAGTTAATGGTCTCTGATGGAGCACAAGTTTCAGCTAGCACTTTTGGTGAAGGGGACAGCGGAAATTTGACAGTGGATGCGGACTCTACTGTTCAAGTGATTGGTACTTCAGCTAATGGTCAGTTGCCCAGCGGCTTGTTTGCTCTAAGTTCTGGGATAGGAAAAGCGGGAGATGTCAGTATTACCACTGGGGAGTTAATCGTCTCTGATGGAGCATTTGTTTCAGTTAGCACTTTGGGTGAAAGGGACGGCGGAAATTTGACTGTGGATGCCTCTTCTAAGGTTCAAGTGATTGGTACCTCAGCCGATGGTAGGATTCCCAGCGGCTTGTTTGCTCTAACTTCTGGGATAGGAAAAGGGGGAAATGTCAGTATTACCACTGGGGAGTTAATCGTCTCTGATGGAGCAGTTTTTGATGCTAGCACAAGGGGTGAAGGGGACGGCGGAAATTTGACTGTGGATGCCTCTTCCAAGGTTCAAGTGATGGGTACCTCAGCCGATGGTCGGTCTCGCAGCGGCTTGCTTGCTCTAACTTCTGGGATAGGAAAAGGGGGAGATGTCAGTATTACCACTGGGGAGTTAATCGTCTCTGATGGAGCAGTTGTTAATGCTAGCACTATTGGTCAAGGGGACGCCGGAAATGTGACAGTGGATGCCTCTGAATCTTTTCAACTGATTGGTACCTCAGCAGATGGTGGGTTTACCAGCCGCTTGTTTACTCAAACTGAAGGGATAGGAAAAGCAGGAAATGTGAGTATTGCCACTGGGCAGTTAATGGTATCTGATGGAGCAGCGGTTTCAGCTAGTACTTTTGGTGAAGGGGACGGGGGAGATTTGACTGTGAATGCCGACTCTACGGTTCAAGTGATTGGTACCTCAGCCGATGGTCGGATTGGCAGCAGCTTGCGTACTCAAACTCAAGGGACAGGAAATGCGGGAGAGTTAAGAGCTGATTTGTAAAGAAAATCTAAAGAGAACTCAATGACGGGCTGAGTAGCCTGTAATCTATATGACAAAACGAGTTGAAGCACTGTGTTCATGAGTCGTTTGCCTGAGATCGCCAATCCCCATC
>NZ_JAAHHU010000467.1:0-3340 GCF_010672095.1 Moorena sp. SIO3I6
TTTTGTAACATCTTATTGAGGCGATAATTGACCCAGGCTATAAATTTTCCTTTTTCTCGATTGTAGTGATTGAGGTTTTGATAAACATAATACAATGTCAGATTCACAGCATCATCATAGACCTCAGGGGAAAATTTGCCTCGATGGTAAAGCTTACCAGAAAGCTTAATGGCATTGAGCAATTCCGTTAAGGCATAAAATCGCTCTGGGGTATTGAGTTGGTGTCGTTGTGCTTCTAGGGCTAGCTGCTGAAGACGACCCTCGTCGAGTACCTTTTTAAAGACACTATCCCGCCAAGACGCCCACTCCTGATCAGAAGTAATTTGTAGATATCGGCTATCAATAGCCTCCTCAAGTTTATGGTTGAGCTGCTCTTGTACGGTCTGATAGATCTCTAGATAGATGCCAGATAGAGGATGACCTGGCCGTGGGCGACACACTTTACGGGTACGCAAAATATGCTCAACTAGTTCTGCCAAAACCTGCTCCCGCTGTTGATTTTCAATCTTATATTGTTTTGATTTAATCATCATATGTTGAATTGGCCTGCTCATGACCATTGATCAGGAATGCTTGTCCAATTAGTTATCAGGGTAATTTCCACGGTTTATGATAAGTAGTCGGACAAAAGTAAAATTAACTGTTGAAATAGGGAGCAGGGAGCAGGGAGCAGAGGGACTTTTGGCAACTTTACACAAGTTAATACAGCGAGGTTTATTTTTGTCCAGGTACTTATCCGTTACAAAACTTTATATAAAACTGTAGAAAAATTGGATTTTCGGAGTGATTTACAAAGTGAGGGCAGTGAAGAAAGCGTGATGCTCTTGATGGCAAAACCACTCCTATTAATAATAAGTATTTCTTGAAAAATTTTTTAGGTGCGCTTTCCGCATCTAATTATTAAATTCGCCACGGGTCGCACCTCTTTATCAAACTCAGACAAATAGAGTGAATCTTTCCGAACAGAACAATCCACAAATTTTCAAACAATTGCAATCGATCAGGAGCAGATGACATGGTAACTTACATCGGTGACAACTTAAACAACTACGGTTATGGTGGCTCTGGTAACGACTATCTTTATGGTTACGGTGGCAACGACACCCTCGTTGGTGGCTCTGGCAACGACTACCTTAATGGTGGTATAGGCAGTGACCGGATGTATGGTGGCACGGGCAATGACAGGTATGTGGTTGACAGCACCGGGGATGTGGTCACCGAATACGTCAATCAGGGTATTGATACAGTCGAATCCTCCATCAACTACACCCTAGGAGACAACCTAGAAAACTTGACCCTGACTGGTAGTGCTTACTCCGGCAACGGTAACAGTCTCAACAACATCATCAGTGGTAACAGTTCCAACAACGTCCTCTTCGGGAAATCTGGCAACGACACCATATATGGGAATGGTGGTGATGACGCTCTTGTCGGTGGTACAGACAGTGACCGGATGTATGGTGGCACGGGCAATGACATCTATTCGGTTGACAGCACCGGGGATGTGGTCACCGAATATGTCAATCAGGGTATTGATAGAGTCTACTCCTCCATCAGCTACATGCTAGGAGACAACGTAGAAAACTTGACCCTGACTGGTAGTGCTTACTATGGTCACGGTAACAGCCTCAACAACAGCATCAGTGGTAACAGTTCCAACAACCTGCTCTGGGGTAAATCTGGCAATGACGAATTGTATGGGAATGCTGGTACTGACGTTCTTCTCGGTGATCTAGGCAACGACATTCTTGATAGTGGCTCTGACAATGACTACTTGTATGGTGGCTTTGGCAACGACACCCTGACCGGTGGCTCTGGTAATGACTCTCTTTATGGTTATGGAGGTAGTAGTTCCGGCGAACGGGACATCTTAACTGGTGGCACGGGTGCGGATACCTTCGCATTAGGTAACAATGCTTTTGGCACCAAGGTTGCCTACATTGGTGATGGTAACTCTGGATACGCGACAATCACTGACTTTGATGGGACACAAAGTGATAAAGTTCAGCTCGGTGGTGGTATCAGTGATTACACTGTGAATTACAGTAATGTTACTGGTACATCAGCACTGGATACAAATCTATATCATAAGGGGGACTTAATTGCCGTCTTCCAAGATGACACCAGTTTTAGTCTTATTAATGATACGGTATTTTAGCTTGAATAGGACTTAGGACGTTTAGTTGGTATTGCCCCCTAACCCCTAGATTTGGGAATGGGGGCAATACTCCATGATCACCAGATCATCGTACTCAAAACTGATCATCCTACTCTGACCACAGCCCCTTGGAATCAGCCGCCTTGGGGCTACTCCTATGGTTGACCTGATCACCCCTGGCACGAACTCCAACTGCTTACCCGTCTCCGCCCCTTCAGGCTGTTTTCGCCTTCGCCCTTGATTCGCGACCCCCCCACCATGGCGACGCCAAGAGGTCTCTTCTTCAGAGGTATCTTCGGTAGTGCATCAGCAAAGTGTGGGTATGTCGCGCAAGTCGTTCCAATCTCCAAGGGGTGTCAGCTAACCTAGCCCTTTCTGCTGCCGTATTGCCAAAGCGACTATGAACCCAAATCCAATTGAAATAGCTAACCACCAATCTTACTGTTGCTTCAGTTTGCTCCCAGACCGACGCCAAATAAATTGCTGTCGGCGATGCCACCGACCTGTCTGCTGCCGAACAATTCCGGAACGTTCGCTCCTTATGCTGCGTCTGGTCTTTACCAATGATGTGTCTGACTTCTGAATTCTTTAACTCGCTCATATCCTCCCCAACCATCGGTATGCCATTGCTTACAGTCGGTTTTCTTGCCCTGTATTCACGGTCAATCAAGGGATGAATTGGTCTATATGTTTGCCTACAAGAGCGGCCAGAATTAACCCGCTTGATGATGCTTGAGTCATCTCCTACCAACAGTCCCCTTCTCTCAATTCATTCCGCTTACAGCGAAATTGTTTTTTTGGACGAATGACCAAAACTCGTCGCTACTGATTTGTGAGGAAACAACATTCTGTACACCGGCATTATGAATCATTTGTCCTTTAACAGAAGCTGCTCGTACTAAGCTGACTACCGTATTATAGGTGAGATTAACTGTACGACTAACTCCTCTTAAACTACTTCCTGAACCATGAGCCTGTAGAACTATGCGAATTTTTTCTGGCTCAATTTGTGGCGCGATAGTAAAGAGTATCAAACGTTTCGGTGAAAGTTTGTAGGCATTCGGGACAGTAGTTACGCTTGCTTCCCTTACTAGTTTTGACCTGTTGATGGGTCTTATGATGACCGCACAGAGGGCATTCCATGATCCATACGACTATTGTTGGACAATATTCATCTTACCA
>NZ_JAAHHU010000468.1:0-3334 GCF_010672095.1 Moorena sp. SIO3I6
CCACAGAATCATAGCCCTGCATCAATGGGTAGAGAAACTCATGGAGGAAAATAGGATTTTGTTGTTGATAGCGTTCAGCAAACCCTTCCTTAGCCAGCATTTGCCCTACGGTCATAGTGGCTAACAAGTCAATAATCTCAGACAAATCCAACTGGTTAAGCCACTCAGAGTTATAGCGAATTTCTAGCCGTCCTGGGGTGTCAAAATCTAGAATAGGGCGCACCTGTGACAGATAAGTTTCAGCATTTTCCTTGACCTGAGCTGGTGTCAACTGGCGACGCACCTCAGACTTGCCAGTAGGGTCACCGATTCTAGCGGTAAAGTCACCAATAATTAAGACAGCGGTATGACCAGCATCTTGGAATGCCCGTAACTTTCTGACTGGGATACTATGACCTAAGTGGAGATCGGCACCGGTTGGGTCTATACCTAACTTGACCCGTAAGGGACGCTCAGCTTGCTTGAGCCGAATAGCTAGATTTTCACTCGGATCCTGAGAATCCGATTGTAGGGGAAAAATTTCACTGGTACCTCTGTCTAGCCAAGCTAGCTCGTTAGAAAGGGGGATTTCAAAATTTGACATCGGTTGGGACTATGGTTGGGAATTAAGTAGGTTAGTTAGATTTATTTTAAGGATCGTTTACAAATTCTAAGCAGCTAGACCGACACTTGCCATGCACCATGTCTAAATGCCGCTAACTATTATACAAAAGGCCGTTGACAACCCTTACGACATGCCCATTAAGCCCACTCTTGTAACATAGCTATTAAATCCCCCACGCTTTAGCCTCTTGAGGGTTCAATCGGTGGATGCATCTGCCACAGGGACTGCATCAAGACGGGAAATGACCGTCGTAGAAGACAAAATGGTATGAATTGGCTGGAATTAACCCTAATTCAAAAATTATTTATCGCTACAGTAGTTGAAGCTGAAGTTGAAGCTTACTTATAGGGCTTGACACTTATCCATAACCTCCTGGCATTATTAAGAAATTCGATGCTCAAGACTTGTAAGTCATCCTGCTCTGCCCACCTATCCTTGGAATTGTCTTATAGAAAGGTACTTAGAGAAATTCAAAAAAACACCCCAAGCACAGCCCCTAGCTTACATGTCTGTTCTTTAGTAAGGAAATGAAATCACCGTGTCATCTAGCACTATTCCACAACCACAAGATCGGAAAAATCGGAAAAGAAAGCCTTCACAAGTATTGCAGTTTGTGCAAGGGGTGGCTCAGGTAACTGGAGGGACTATCCTCGGGGTTACCATGTTAGCTAGCTCGATTGTAGCTGGTGGACTTGTGGGCTTAGCGACTAGCTTCCGTAACCTGCCAGATGTGCGCATGCTCCGGAACTACACACCAACAGAAACAACCTACATTTACGATGTCAAGGGTAGACCCCTAGTTAGCCTTCATGGGGAAGCAAATCGGGAAGTGGTCGAATTCGGCCAAATCAACCCTCAACTCAAGCGGGCTGTACTAGCTATAGAAGACAGTCGCTTCTACATGCACTATGGGGTTAACCCCAATAGCGTTGGTCGTGCTTTCTTAGTCAACTGGAGACAAGGGACAGTAGTGGAAGGGGGTTCTACGATCACCATGCAGTTGGTGAAAAACCTGTTTCTGTCTCGGCAACGCACCTTTAGCCGCAAAATCACTGAAGCTGTACTCGCTATCCGAGTTGAGCAAATCTTCTCTAAAGACGAGATTATGGAATTGTACCTTAATCAAATCTATTGGGGTCACAATAACTATGGCATTGAAACAGCTGCCCGGAGCTACTTTGTTAAGCCAGCCTCTGAGCTATCCTTAGCCGAGTCAGCGATGTTGGCAGGGCTAATTCAGTCCCCAGAAGAATACAGTCCCTTCAGCAACTACTCTAAAGCTAAAGAGCGACAAGCCGTGGTCTTAAGGCGGATGCGGGATTTGGGATGGATTACAGCAGCCCAAGAAAAAGAAGCTAAGGAACAGCCCCTGTTAATTGGCAAAAGTACCTCCTGGACGACCAGTAAATTACCTTTCGTCACAGAAGCTGCTGTCGTGGAGTTAAAAGAGCGATTTGGTCAGGAGGCGGTCACCAAGGGCGGAATGCGAGTTCAGACCACGGTTGACTACTACTTCCAAAAGCAGGCAGAAAAGATCATTAATCGTGCTCATTACACCCTACGTCGCCGTGGACTTTACGATAATCAAGTGGCATTAGCCGCCGTTGATCCCCGTACCCATTTTGTGAAAGCGATAGTCGGGGGGTACAGCTATGAAAAGAGCAAGTTCAACCGTGCTACTCAAGCTCGACGTCAGCCTGGGTCATCCTTTAAGCCATTTGTTTACTATACTGCCTTTGCCACAGGTAAATATGCCCCCGGTTCCACTGTTTACGATACCCCCGTGCGCTATCGAGATGGTAGAGGCTATTACAGACCCAAAAACTATGGTGGTGGCTACTCTGGTGCCATGAGCATTCGCACCGCAATTGTTCAATCGAGCAATGTGCCAGCGGTAAAGATTGGCAGGAGAGTGGGACTGGATAAAGTCGTTGATGTGGTTAAGACCCTTGGGATTAAGAGTCCCATGCAACCAGTGTTATCCTTACCCCTAGGGTCAGTTGGGGTAACACCATTGGAAATGGCAGGAGCCTATGCTACCTTTGCCAATAATGGCTGGCACTCTGACACTACTTTAATTGTCCGAGTGACCGATAGTAAAGGCAATGTGCTGCTAGATAATACCCCTAAGCCTAAGCTGGTGCTAGATCAATGGGCGGTTGCTTCCCTTAACCATACCCTAACCGGTGTAATTAACGGAGGTACCGGAAAATCTGCCCACATCGGGCGTCAGGCGGCAGGTAAAACGGGAACAACCTCTTCAGAGCGAGATGTGTGGTTTGTGGGATATGTACCCCAGATGGCTACGGCAGTTTGGATTGGTCGAGACAACAACCGACCCCTTGGGCGAGGGGTAACAGGTGGTGGCTATGCCGCACCGATCTGGCGGAGGTTTATGGCTTACGCTTTGCGGAACGAGCCAGTGAGATACTTCCCTCGACCCACAAAATTTAAGCGTCCTCGATCCAGATAAATTCTAGATAAAATAGGGATATCAGCCGTCATGATTGGCGGCTCCCTACTGACGCACTCTCAGCCCTCAGCTGTCTTGGGAGATGTCCATCTATCCCCACCCCCACCAAAGGCTAACGTACTACGATTGTTTCTCTACGTCTGACTTCATCCGCTCCAATGTCATGTTCATCTGGTCAAACATCTGCTGAGGGGTGATCCCAAACTGACCTAACTGAGTATTGAGCTGCTCTATGGTCATCTGAGCCATGAAGTCAT
>NZ_JAAHHU010000469.1:0-3332 GCF_010672095.1 Moorena sp. SIO3I6
AGAGTTGCCAGAATTTCTGCCCTCTGTATTTCAGGAACCAGTGGTCGGGGAGGATATCCTGGCTGTGATGGTTTAATGCGGTTTACTGATTGATCACTATTTAGCCCGACCACTAGAGCTGAACCCAAGGATTTGGCAATCTTTAAGTAACGCACATGACCAATGTGTAGTATATCAAAACAGCCATTAGTAAATACCAGAGGTCGCCATCGCTCTGACTCCTGGGTCATCAGCTGTTGTAATTCATCGGCAGTGTAGATTCCAGTCATCTCACTTGAAAATAGTTCTGAGTGCGTCAGGCAGACAATCCTGAGTTAAAAGGACTTACTCCGGTAGTAGGTTTGTCTACTACCAAGGCTACTTCCCTCGCCCCGAAGGAGCTGATTTCTACTTTGCCGTCTACCATATTGATTGGATTTTTTACCAGGAGAGTCAGGGGTTTTGACAGATTTTCTAAGCTCTGCTACCAGGTAAGTCTTGGCTTTTACTCACTAGGGCAGTTTACTTACCAATACTATTATACATACAGGCGATTTGACACTCCCCGGCCTAAAGGCGCGGGGATTCTTGGTTCAACGAGGCAGCGTGGCTCTTCCAGGCCAGAGCCAAGAAGAGTAGAGGCCGCCTCTCCCCGAGCGTTCGGATCGACGTTCGCGTAGTGTGACCTACGGTCAATCCAAGTTCCGGTGTGCCGGAAACGAAACCTTAGTAGAGGGTCGCCTTAGTTAATAAGTTTTGACCCTTTTTCTCATAGCCAGTCCCCTGTAAAGGCGACCCTCTACTTACGGTAACTTCAAACCCCACCGTACTCAAAGCTCTCTTTAGGATATTGTTCGCGTAGCGTCGGCTGAGGCCGAAGGCCACGCTTCGCGAACGCCGAATCGCAGTATTGTGATTAAACTAAGTCAGTGAGTCACCCCACTGACTCGTCTTCAGAACCGTACGTGACAATGCACGCATCATACCGCTCCTCATCATAGGACTTATCCTTGACAGTGGTACCTCTAAAACGGATTCTCATCTAACTCGTTGGGGTTAACTTTAGTTCCGTGTTTGGCATCGTGGCAATGTAGGTGTAATAATTCCAGATTTTCATCCTTGTTGCTTCCACCATTAGCGCGCGGTAATATATGATGTATTTCCAATAAATCTCCATCCTTGAAAGTAAGACCACAATCAGCGCATTTCCGGAAACGAAACCTTAGATAGTGGAGCCTTACTACAACAGACTTCAACCTTTTACGCATAACCTACCAACTATAAAGGCTCCACTATCTTACGGTAACTTCAAACCCTTCAAGCCGTTCTAAAAGCTTTCCCTTATTAAACTAAGCCAGTGAGTCACCCCACTGACTCGTCTTCAGAACCGTACGTGACAATGCACGCATCATACGGCTCCTCATCAAACGGAACCATTGTCATTGGTACCTCATTAACGGGTTTTCATCTAACTCTAAGGCGTTGACTTTTGTCCCGTGTTTGGCATCGTGGCAATGAAGGTGTAGTAATTCCAGATTTTCATCTTTGTTAGTTCCACCATTAGCGCGTGGTAAGATGTGATGCATTTCCAATTTGTCTCCATCCCTAAAGGTAAGACCACAGTGGGAGCATTTCCCTTTTTGCCTTTTCAAAAGTTTTGCCTTCTGAATGGTATTTTCGGGATGTTTACCCATTCTGAGACTCCAGTAGATTAAATCGCCATCGTAGGGACTTCTGGTTTCTTTGACTTTTCTGTGCCGAACAATAGGTGTTTTGGCATGTTTGGGCAAGTAATTATCTTTCCCGGTCATGAACATCCAGTTGTCTTTCCCGATGGTTCCCCAATATTTCTTGATTACCCAGGATTTCGATTTCTTGGGATGCCTCCTATATCCCCATCTTCGGAGTTTTTTCCATAGCATATGCCCTAATGTATTGAAGGTTTCCTTACTACAGACTGAACTATAGTAATTACACCATCCTCTTATAATGGGTTTTAGTCGGCTGATTAGAGCCGTCTGCGGGGCAGCTCTGTATTGGTCGATAACTTTGGCGAGCTGCCTGTAATGCTCTAGAACTTTTTCCAATGATGGTTTGATGATGGTCTTAAAACCTTGTTTTGACTGGTTTTTACCAACCTGATATTGACGGATATTGAATCCGAGGAAGTCAAATCCTTCAAATGTATGGGTAATCCTGGTCTTACTTGATTTTAATTCCAAACCCATGTCATTCAACCATATATTGATGATTCTTTGACATTCTTTTACCACGTAATGGTCTTTATGCATTATGACAAAGTCATCTGCATATCGGACTAAATTTAATGCATTCCTATTCTTGGATTTACTTCCCTTCATAGTTTCTGCGAATTGTTTAATCCTTTTTTCCATGCCGTGAAGAGCTATATTTGCCAGAAGGGGAGATATGACTCCGCCTTGTGGAGTGCCCTCTTCTGTAGGTGAGAATGTCCCATTATCCATCACACCAGCTTTTAACCAAGACTTGATTAATCGTCTTAAGGATGGATAAGTATTCAATTTTGTCAGAAGTGCATTATGGTTGATTTTATCGAAACATTTGGCAATGTCGGCATCTAGTACCCATTTAGGTTTTTGGTTGATGCCTGTGAATATTGCTTCAATCGCATCGTGACAGGAGCGTCCTGGTCTGAATCCGTATGAATTGGGTTCAAAGCGTGCTTCCCATTCAGGTTAAACATGCCTGTTTAGTTAGTGCCTGTAATGCGCGGTCATACATGGTCGGGATTCCCAATGGGGGACTTGCAATAAAATAAGATACCCATATTCGTCGGGACAATTGTAATATCCCATTTGGGTAATGTGTCAGAACGACACCTTGAAAGTTGATAGGATTCCAATTCCTTGGGGTTTAGGTCTCAACCCTTTTTCATAGATGGTGTCCAATATATGTACTGTTGGTGTGCAGCCGTTACAACTCATGTTTGTAGCCCATTGGACAACAGCTTCAACCGAGTCATAAATTGCGCCATTCCAATAGTTCTCCAACGCAGCCCAACACCGCTCAATCGGATTGTACTTGCTGTGATAGGGAGGGTAGTACTTTACGCGGATGCGGGTTGCAATTGCCCGAGACCATTCAACCATGCCCTTGATAAATTGGGTGCGGTTGCGGAGGGTGGCACTGCCTCCATCTAGATTAATCACTAATTCGTCGAATTGAGTCGGTTGGAATTGATTGTCATTCAACCTAGGGCGTGTCATCAATCAAAATGTTTGACAGAAGTAGCTTGATAGGATATTCGTGTAAATCCTGCAATCACAATAGGTGGGCATAAATGATTATGAAACGTTATGGCTGGCGAGATGACC